>NZ_LMJZ01000020.1:0-220071 GCF_001421155.1 Sphingomonas sp. Leaf5
ATGTGGATTCACGTTTGAAGTGCACCGGTTGAGATGCGCAGGAATGCCTCGGCGGGGGTTTGGAAGTCGAGACATTTTCTGGGGGTGTCGTTGATGCGCTGTGCATAGGCGCGCAATTGGTGTGGGGTGAGGGTATCGAGATCGGTTTTGCGGGGCAGGAAGCGTCGCAGACGGCCGATGGTGTTTTCGATGCCGCCCTTCTGCCATGGGCTGCGCACGTCGCAGAAGAAGGTCTGCAAGCCGAGATCGTGCAGGCGATGATGTTCGGCGAACTCGGTGCCGTTGTCGAAGCTGATGGTCCGGCGGAGTGCCTGGGGCATATCGTACAGTTGGCGTGCGATACATTGCACGGTCATCGCCGCCTTGCGGGCAGGCGGCCGGTCGAGCAGAGTGAACCGGGTGGTAYGCTCGTGCAGGACCAGAACATTGTGGCCATAGGCAGCGAACAGCATGTAGTCGGCTTCCCAATGCCCTGGCTGCTGGCGGTTTTCGGCCTCTGGCGTGCGCTCGGCGATGGGCCTGCGCATCCGGATGAAGCTGGCAGGGCTGCCGCCACGTCGGCCGTAGCGCCCACGCCGGGACTTGGCGCSCGGCAGCAGGCGATGCCAGTAATCCTTCTGGGCCGAGCGGTGATAGACAAAGCGGTAGATTGACTCGTGGCTGATGACGGTGCGACCAGCCTCACGCGCCAGTCGGCCGGCGATCTGCTCGGGCGAATGTCCCATCGCAAGGCTTTGCCGGACACGGTCCTGCAGGTCCGGCTGGCGCACCAGCTTGAAGCGGCAGTTCCATCGTCGCCGACGCAGCGCGAGTTCCTGCGCTCGCACCGGGGCATAGCCGCCCGGCCATATCCTGGTCGTCCGGCTGTTGCGTCCGATCTCGCGGCTGATCGTCGTATGGCTACGCCCAACGGCAGCACCAATCCGTCGCCATGACCAGCCACACTGCATCAGCCGGGCAATCTCGATCCGCTCGTCAAGGCTGAACTGCCTGTAATCTCGTCCCATCGCGCTGCCACCTTATCGATGGTGCACTTCTTTCGTGAACTCAGCGAATCCATAGTGATCGTCGTATGGCTACGCCCAACGGCAGCACCAATCCGTCGCCATGACCAGCCACACTGCATCAGCCGGGCAATCTCGATCCGCTCGTCAAGGCTGAGCTGCCTGTAATCTCGTCCCWTCGCGCTGCCACCTTATCGATGGTGCACTTCTTTCGTGAACTCAGCGAATCCATATACGCTACCGTCACGGCTCCAGCACAAGCGCCGCGTATATGAGTTCCAGCCTGCGCGGGAACGACGAGTGGCTCGCCGATATCCTTCGCCGGCCCGGCGGAGGCCGGGACCCATGGACACGGTAAGGTCGCGGATCGATCGACAGCCCCCGACACAATGGATTCCGGCCTACGCCGGAATGACGAGGTGCATAAGGCAACCTCCTTCACCCAAACCGGCGACATAGGTGCGGCCCGGACAGATCACCCTTGCACGGCACTGAAATCGAAACCGATCGTTTCGCATCCGGTATTTGACCCGAAACGCTGCGCCACCGACAAAGGCGTATCGATTTTCGCCTCGACCGGAGAACATTTTCCATGCGCACGCCCCTGATCCTCGCCGCCGCCCTGTTCGCGGTTGCCGCCCCGACCGTCGCCCAGATGCCGGGTGCCCCCGACAAGGCCCGCGTCACCGCCGGCAACTACACCGTCGACACCGCCCACACGCAGGTCGCGTGGCAGGTGAACCATATGGGCTTCACGATGCTCGACGGCCTGTTCGGCGCGACCGGCGGCATGGCGACGATCGACCCCAAGAACCCGGCCGCGACCACGGTCAGCATCGATTTCAACATCGCCGATTCGCTGACCGTCACCAGCCCGCAATTCGCGAACCACCTCAAGTCGAAGGATTTCTTCGACGTGGCGACCTATCCGACCGCCAAGTTCGTCTCGACCCGCATCCAGCCGATGGGCGACCATTGGATGATGACCGGCAACCTGACGATCAAGGATCAGACGAAGCCGGTCCAGCTGGCCGTCCGCTTCATGGGCGCGGGTGAGAACCCGATGAACAAGAAGAAGAATGTCGGTTTCACCGCCACCGGCAGCATCATGCGCAGCCAGTTCGGCCTCGGCTTTGCGGTGCCGGCGGTATCGGACAAGGTAGACTTGACCATCAACGCCGCGTTCGTCGCAGCCTGATCGGTCGGTGCGCGCGGTTCAGGCCGCGCGCATCCCGGCAAATCCTTCGAAGGTGCCGCGAACGCTGGGCGCGGCATGTTCGACCAGTTGCGCGACCTGCGCGACTGCACCGCCCTTGCCGTCATCGGCGGCCATGGCCCAATCCCCGAACTCGCGCGCCTCGACCGGGCGTCGCGACAGCACCACAAGCGCGAAATGACGTGGATCGGTCGCGATTCGTGCATAGGCCGCCTCGACCTTCGCCGGATCTCCCTCCAGCGCCTGCAGGAAGCGCCGGCCCTTGGCGTGGAGCAGGCCGGTGATCCCGTCGCGGCGATTATTGCGGCGCGACTTGGCGAGAATATCGTCGAGGTCGACCGTCAGCCCGTTGCGCGCGGTACTGACGTAGATCAATTGCAGCATGACGCTCCGGTAGATTGCCCGTACATTGCGTCTGCGGTAGCCGATCAAATCTTACCAACCGGTATCGGCACCATCGGCTCTGGACTTTCAAACCGCTTTTGCCCACAGACGCGCCATGGTCCGCGCATTCGCCAACCAGCTGCGACTTAGCCGCCCTTAGGGCCGGATCGCACGCGCGTGCGCCTGTCCTGAGGGAGTATCGAACCTTTCGGCAGATACCGGCGCCCCCGCGCCAAATACAGGCTAGACCACGATATGTTGCGCGATCCTTCGACCAAATACCGCCCCTTCCCCACCGTCGACCTGCCCGACCGCCAATGGCCGTCGCGCACGATCACGCGCGCGCCACGCTGGCTGTCGACCGATCTGCGCGACGGCAATCAGGCGCTGATCGACCCGATGGGCGCGGAGAAGAAGAACCGCTTCTTCGACCTGTTGTTGAAGGTCGGTCTGAAGGAGATCGAGGTCGGTTTCCCGTCGGCGGGCGCGACCGAGTTCGATTTCATCTCGGGGCTGGTCCGGCAGGATCGCATTCCCGACGACGTATGGGTGCAGGTGCTGACCCAGTCGCGCCGCGACCTGATCGAACGCAGCTTCGAAAGCCTCGATGGTGCGAAGCAGGCGATCGTTCACCTGTACAATGCGGTCAGCCCGGCATGGCGGCGGATCGTGTTCGGCATGGAACGTCCCGAGGTGAAGGCGATCGCGGTTGCCGGTGCCAAGGTGCTGCGCGACGAAGCCGCCAAACGCCCGAACACCGACTGGCGGTTCGAATACAGCCCCGAGACCTTTTCGACCGCCGAACTGGATTTCTCGGTCGAGGTGTGTGCGGCGGTGATGGAGGTGTTGCAGCCGACCCCCGACTGCCCGCTGATCCTGAACCTGCCCGCGACGGTCGAGGCAGCGACGCCCAATGTCTATGCCGACCAGATCGAATGGTTCTGTCGCAACGTGCCGAACCGCGACAGCGTCGTCATCTCGCTGCACACCCATAACGATCGCGGCACCGGCGTCGCGGCCGCCGAACTGGGGCTGATGGCCGGGGCCGACCGGGTCGAGGGCTGTCTGCTCGGCAATGGCGAGCGGACCGGCAATTGCGATCTCGTGACCGTCGCGCTGAACCTCTACACCCAGGGCGTCGACCCGCAACTGACCCTGTCGGACATCGACGAGGTCGTGAACACGGTCAATTACTGCACCAACCTGCCCGTCCATCCGCGCACTCCCTATGCCGGGGATCTGGTGTTCACCGCCTTTTCGGGCAGCCATCAGGATGCGATCAAGAAGGGGATGGCGGCACAGGCGGTGCGCAACGACGGCCTGTGGGAAGTGCCCTATCTGCCGATCGACCCCGCCGATCTCGGCCGCAGCTACGAAGCGGTGATCCGCGTCAATTCGCAGTCGGGCAAGGGCGGCGTGGCGTGGGTGCTGGAACAGGACAAGGGCCTGAAACTGCCCAAGCGGTTGCAGGCAGATTTCAGCCGCCATGTGCAGGCGATGGCCGATGCGCTTGGCCGCGAACTGAACGCCGCCGACATCTGGACGGCATTCCACGACGCGTATCTGCCGCAGGGCAAGGATCGCTATGCGCTGATCGACTATGCCGAGACCCATGCACCGGGCGGCGGACCACCGCGCACGTTCGTCGGCCGGGTCCGGCTGGACGGTGAGGAACGATCGATTTCGGGCAAGGGCAATGGCCTGTTGTCGGGCCTGCTCGCGGCACTGCGCGAAGAAGGCGGGATCGACATGGACGTGATCGATTACAGCGAGCATGCGATCGGCCATGGTGCCGATGCGCAGGCCGCGGCCTATCTCGAATGCAGCCTGCCCGGTGGCCGGCGCGTGTTCGGCGTCGGCATCGACGGCGACGTCGCGACCGCCACGGTCCGCGCGGCGCTCAGCGCGGCCAACGCGGTGGCGCGGGGCTGAATTTGACTGCAACGACCTTGTTCTCGCACGGCGGGGACAGGGTCGAACCGGCGTCAGAAGACGATCCGCGCCCGCGCCGGCACCCTGTCCATGGCGGCGACGATCGCGAACGCGCTGTATCCTGTTGCGGATGGGCCCGGCACGTTCATGACATAAATGAACGCGGGTGTTCCCGATATCGACACCGCGACACATTGTCCCCAAACCAAAAACGCCGCCCGGCATCGACCGGACGGCGTCTGGTTCGTAACGGCGGCACCGGATATGGTGCCAGCCTGCGTTACTTCATGTGTGCGCTGAGCAGCTTGTTCATTTCGAACATCGAGCACGACTTCTTGCCGAACAGCTTTTCGAGCGTCTCGTCGGCCAAAATCTCGCGCTTGTCCTTCGGGTTCTGAAGGTCGTGCTTCTTGATGTATTCCCACATCTTGCTGACGACTTCGCTGCGGGGCAGCGGATCGGAGCCGGTGATCTTCGCCAGATCGGCCGACGGCGTCACCGGCTTCGCGATTCCGCCCCGGGCGCCGCCGGTCGTCGTGGTTTCCTTGGCCATAGTAGTTCTCCTATCCCCCTGCAGGGCCGCACCCTGTGGGCACGGCAGACCGGTGGTTATGCAAGGTTACGAAGCGGTTGTCGCGGGGGAAAAGCGACAAACCGCACCGTCCACCCTGCGAAATCACGCTCGCAACCGCGTAACCCGCGTCGACTGCGCTCAGAACCCAAACCGGGCGCGCACACCGTAGAGTCGTGGCATCGCCGGGTACACCCCATAAGTGCCGGTCTGTTCCGGAATCGCGAAGCCCGAAATATTGTAATACTGGTTCGTGATATTCTCGACGAAGAATTCCAGTTGCTTGCGGCGATCGTCGGTCGCGATGCCGATCTTGCCGTTCAGCAGCGGATAGCCGTCATTGCCGACCGTGGTCGTGCCGGTGCCGTCGCGGACGATCGACACGTCGCTGTTGTAGCGCATATCGACATGGAACAGCGCGTTGAGCGTGCCGGTCAGGCGCGGTTGCCATGTCGCCGCGACCGTCACGACGTTTCGCGGCTGGTTCAGGAACTGCCGCCCCTGCTGGTTCTGCAACGGGGTACCGCTGAAGTCGTTATCGGCATCGTAGGACGCATCGAGCAGCGTGTAGCCCAGCCGGAAGGTCAGATCCCGGATCGGCTGGATCAGCGACTCCAGCTCGACCCCCTTGGCCGTCGACCGCGGCACGTTCTGCACCACGAAGCTGTTGCCGGCGAAAATCAGCGACTGGAGCCCCTTGAACTTCTGATAGAAGAACGCGGCGTTGAACGAGAATTGGCGGGTGACGCTGGTCTTGAACCCCAGTTCGTAGCTGTCGACGGTTTCGGCTCCGAATTCCAGATCGGTGGCCTGTGCCCCGTCGCCGCCCAGCACCGTCGTGTCGAAGCTCGCCTGATCGAGGTTGTAGCCACCCGATTTGAAGCCGCGGTCATAGCTGGCATAGCCGAGAATGTCGGGCGTCAGCTTGTAGGCCAGCTTGGCGGTGCCGGTCAGGCGGCTTTCCGAACGATCGTGCGTGTAGTTGCCGTTGAATTCGCTCGACACCGCCGGGTTGCAGCTGAGCAGGAACAGGTTCTGGAACAGCGCCGGGCTCGCCGTGCGGATCGCGTTGCGATAGGTGACCGCGCGCGGATCGTTGCCGAGGAAGAATCCGCACGCCGACGGGTTGCTGTTGACGCTCGCCGCCAGTTCCTTGCGCTCGTAATTATAGCGCAGGCCCAGCGTCAGCGAGAGCTGATCGGTGATGTTGACAATATTGTGCGTGAACAGCGCGAACGCATTGGTATCGACCTGGAAATCGTCGTTGTTGTTGCCCTGTCCGGCGACATTCGGGGTCAGCGGCGTGTTCAGATAGGTGAACAGCGCCGATCCGGGCGGGGCCGCCGCCTGCAATTGCGGGCTCTGCGCATAGAGCAGCTGCCCGAACAGCGGCACCGTCCCCGTGGGCAACGCTGCGCCGCCCCGCAATGCGGTCACCAGCTGGGTAAAGGTCGGCACGTTGAAACTGCCGAAGAACTGCGCCTGTCGCCCGATCCCGCCGGCCGAAGCCGGTTGCCCCAGCACGCCGGCCAGCAGCGTATCGACATAGCGGTTGGCGTCGTTGCCCAGCCGCACCGTATCGCGCAGCTGGAGCTTTTCGTTCAGGTAGAAGCCGCCGACGAGGAAATCGAGCTTCCCGTCGAACAACTGGCCCTGCAACCGCACTTCCTGGGTAATGTCACGCAGCGACGAGCGATAGCCGTCGCGATAGGCGCGATCGATGCCCGAATAATCGATGTCCTGATTCCGCAGCACCCGGAAATCGCGATAGGCGCTAATCGAGGTCAGCTTCAGGTCGCCGATATCGGCGTTGATCTCGCCCGACACACCCCAGTCGCGGACCGCCTCGCCATAGTCGCGGTTGGGCGATGCGGCCATGCGCCGGTCGGACGGCGCACCGGTATAGATGCCGATGCGACCCTGTTGCGCGGCGATCGCCTGAATCGCCGGGGCCGTCGCTCCGCGCGTCCCGCTGACCACGCCGCAGCATTGTTCGTCGGTCTTGTAATAATCGCCGATCAGCCGGAAGCTGAACGCCGAGGTGTCGTACAGCGCCTGGCCGCGGACGTACCAGCGGTTGATGTCGTTGAACGCGCGGTCGGAATTGACGTCCTCGATATAGCCGTCTCGCTTGCGATAGCCGCCGTCGAGGCGCAGCGCGAGCTGTTCGGATACCGGCCCGGTCAACGCACCTTTCAGTTCATAAGCGTCGAAGTTGCCATACTCGCCCTCGACATAGCCACCGAGATCGAATTTCGGCAGCGCCGTCGTCACCGACAGCGCACCCGCCGAGGTATTGCGCCCGAACAGCGTCCCCTGCGGTCCGCGCAGCACTTCGACGCGCTCGACCTCAGGCAGTTCGGCGATGGCGATGCCCGCGCGCGAACGGAACACGCCGTCGATGAACACGCCGACTGCCGGTTCGAACCCCGGATTGTCGCCCGCCGTGCCGACACCGCGGATCGACAGCGACGTCGATACCGCCGACGACTGGCCGGTGGTCGTCTGGAGCGACGGCGCAAGCTGTTCGAGGCCGCGAATGTCGCGGATGCCGGCATCGTCGAGCAACTGCGCATTCACCGCGGTCACGGCGATCGGCACGTCCTGAATCGGTTCGGCGCGGCGGTTGGCGGTGACGATGATCTCGTTGCCCCAATCGTCGTCGGCGGTGGTCGTACCTTCCGACTGGACGGCAGCGGGTGCGGTCGCGGGCGTCGCAGTCTGCGCGATCGTCGGGCTGGCCCCGGCGACCATCGAGAGAGCGGTTGCGGCCAGCAATTGGAACTTCGTCATGACATCCCCTCCTCCGCGCTGCCGATATCGGTCCGGCTAATGCAGTTGGCATTTGGTGACGGAGCATCTATCCCGCGTCAACGGGCAACCTGCATCCCACGCAGCTTTTATCGGCGAACGGGTATGGAAACCACAGTCGCACCGCCGCAGGGATTTCATGCGGCGGATGCGAACAAGTTCGAATATCGGGAATGGACGACGACGATGTGTGACGCGAATGACGATGCCGCGACCGACGACTTGGTGGCATCGCCGCCGAAAATTCCCGTGCCCGATGACGTCGTGGAGGCGATCCGCACCCTGATCCGCTGGACCGGCGAGGACCCGACCCGCGAAGGGCTGATCGAAACCCCGCTGCGGGTTGCACGCGCATGGCGCGAATATACGCAGGGCTATGCCGACGATCCCGCCCGGCACCTCGAACGCGTGTTCGAGGAAGTCGGCGGCTATGACGAGATCGTCCTGCTCCGCGACATTCCGTTCCAGTCGCATTGCGAGCACCATATGGCACCGATCGTCGGCAAGGCGCACATCGCCTATCTGCCCCGCGATCACGTCGTCGGTATATCGAAGCTGGCGCGCGTGCTGCACGGCTATGCCCGGCGGTTGCAGGTGCAGGAACGCCTGACCGCCGAGGTCGCCGACTGCATCTGGAACGGCCTGAAACCGCGCGGCGTCGCGGTGGTGATCGAGGCGACGCATGGCTGCATGACCGCGCGCGGTGTGCGCACCCCCGGCGTCACCATGACCACCAGCCGCATGATGGGGGTGTTCCGCGACGACGAACGCAGCCGCAAGGAAGTGCTGGCGCTGATGGGGCGCGGCTGACGGAACGGGAGCGACCGGCCGACGTTTGCGCAGGATGAACCGTCGCATCGCCCTGCTGATCCCGCTGGCGCTGGCCGCCTGTTCTTCCGAACCGGCCGCTTCCACGAATGCGACGCAGGCGGCGATGCCGGTCGGGTCGCTTGGCGGCGTCGATCCGGCGGCGGGCGGCGGCGTCGTGTCGATTCGCGGCGTGCCGACCTCGCCGGCGCTTCATCCGGCGTCCGAATTGCAGCCGCTGGTCCGGGACGATCTGAAGGACAAGGATCTGCTGGGTTCGGGTTGCGCCTTTCACGCCGGTGCCGATGCCCCGATGCTGCTGATGGTCCGCGACGAAGGCGACGGGCTGGTCAAATATAAAAAGCGCTTCCACCGCATCACCGCCGCCACGCCGGGCCGGGAGGCGATAGAAGTCGGCGCGATCCTTGCCGGCGACGGCGTGTCGTTCACCCTTGCCCGTCAACCGGGCGATACCATGCCATCGGGGGGATCGTCCCGCGCATGGCCCGCGACGCTGACGATGCGCACCGCCGACAGCGGCGAGCGCATCTATCGCGACGGTCGCTGGGAATGCGGCAGCTGATCGCCGGGCGTTGCGTCATCAGCGATGGCATTCTACAGCGCGTCAATGGCCTCGTAGCTCAGCTGGACAGAGCGCCGCTTTCCTAAAGCGGGCGTCGGGGGTTCGAGTCCCTCCGAGGCCACCAGTCATCGTCCACGATCCGCTGCGGTCGGCGAACCGGGTGCAACCGTCGCGATATTGCCCTGATCCTGCCGCCGGCTGGAGCCTGCCATGCACGACCGGCCCGACATGGTCCTGCCGGAAACGATACGATCGATCGCCAGCCGCAGCGGGTGCAAATGGGGCTGGCGACCGGACGCGATAACGCAGGTGATCGATGCCGCCGAACAGGCAGGCCTGCTCAATATTGGTGGCCAATTGCAGTTCCGCCTGCCGGGAGCCACGTGCGAATGCTATTGGGTCGAGGTCGACGCGGTGGCGCAGGAACCAAGGGGCCTGCGCTGGACCGAACGCGTCGCGCGCGCCGCCACCGTCGCCCGACAGCAGTTTGCGGACATCGGCAATCGGTACGACTTCCTTTCAGAAGGGCGCGACGCATTCCCCGCTGCGTTTCACGCCTATGAGGCCAGTGGCGGCAACCTCGGCGACTGCCTCTGGTTCATCTGGTACCTCAAAGCCGACCGAACCCGACCGACCGACATCCGTTCGCGCGTGCTTGGGTTAATTCGCGCGTTCCGGCGGCACGACCGGCAACAGTAACGGCGCGACCGGTACGCCGTCCTCGACCAGCGCCTTCGCCTCGGCGCGGGTCGCCTGTCCGTGGATCGTGGCCGGTTCGGCATCGCCGACATGCATCGCCCGCGCGCGATCGGCAAAGGCGGTACCGACCCATTCGCTGTTCGACAGCGCCGCCTGTTGCGCCTGCGCCAAAGCCTGCAACGCCGCCTTCATCGCCTCGGGCGGCGGTCCGGCGGAGCGGTCGCCTTTCGGGCTGATATTGGGAGCCATCACCGCCTTCTCGATCGTCGCGTCGTCGCAGAACGGACAGCGGATCAGCCCCTGCGCGCGTTGATCGGCATAAGCACCGCTCGATGCGAACCACGCCTCGAACACATGCGCATTGCCACAGCGCAGGTCGAACACGATCACGCGACGGTACCGACCGGCGGGATCGCCCGGCGATGCGCCAGCACCGGTATCCGCGCGCGCACCGCATCGACCTGCGCCGGATCGATATCGACGAACCCGACCCCTGCCGCCTCACCCATGTCGAGCAGCACCTTGCCCCAGGCATCGATCACCAGCGAATGACCGAAGGTCGTGCGGCCGTCGGCATGCTGCCCGGTCTGTGCCGCGGCGACGACGAACGCCCCGGCCTCGATCGCCCGCGCGCGCAGCAGCACATGCCAATGCGCCTGTCCGGTCGGCACGGTGAATGCCGCCGGCACCGACAGCAACGTCGCACCGGCATCGGCCAGGGCCCGGAACAGATCGGCGAAGCGCAGATCGTAACAGATCGCCAGCCCGACCTGCCCGACCGGCGTGGCGACGACGCTGGCGCTGTCGCCCGGCGCATAGCTGGCCGATTCGCGCCAGCTTTCGCCGGTCGGCAGCGTCACGTCGAACAGATGCAGTTTGTCGTACCGCGCCCGGATCGCGCCGGCCGGGTCGATCATATAGCCGCGATTGGCGAGCCGCCCGTCGGCCAGCCGGATCGCCAGCGACCCGAGATGCACCCAGATGCCCGCTTGTGCCGCCGCCGTGCGGACCGCCCGCAATACCGGATCGGCGTCCTCGGTCGCGATCGACGCGGCGGCACGGTCGCGATCACGGTCGATCAGCCCCGACATTTCGGGGGTGAACAGCATCGCCGCGCCGCCCGCCGCCGCCCGTTCGATCGCATCCAACAGCACCGCTGCATTGGCGTGCGGGTCGATCCCCGCCGTCATCTGAAGCAGTGCGAGCTTCATGCGTTCAGCAGCGCGTCCAGCTTGCCCGCCCGTTCCAGCGCCGCCAGATCGTCCGACCCGCCGACATGGGTATCGCCGACGAAGATCTGCGGCACCGTCGTCCGGCCGTTCGACCGCGCCAGCATCTCCTGCCGCTGCGGCCCGCCCATGGTGATGTCGATCTCTTCATAGGCTGCGCCCTTTTCATCGAGCAGCCGCTTGGCGCGCGTGCAATAGGGGCAGAATGCCTTGGTGTAGATGAGGATACTGGTCATGACGCTGAGGTGTGACCGGCGATCGGGCTTGTCAATCGTCCGCACCGACGACCCGTGCCCAGCACAGGATCGTGACGCGCGATGCACCTGCCGCGCGCAGCACCTTGGAACAGGCCGCCGCCGTCGCGCCGCTGGTGTGGACGTCGTCGATCAGGACCACCGACTGACCGGCGACCGACGCCGGATCGACCATGACGAACGCGCCGCGCACCGCCTGCGCACGCTTGCGGCCGTTCATGCCTTTCAGCGGTGGGGTGGCGCGGGTTCGCCGCAACACGTCGCGCGCGACCGGCACGCCCGACAGTCGCGACAATCCGGCGGCGATCAACAGTGCCTGATTATAGCCGCGCGTCCACAACCGCCGCCGGTGCAGCGGCACCGGCACGAGCAGCGTCGCATCGTTCGTCAGATGGCGGTGCATCAACCGCGCCATCGTCGTCGCCAGCGCCAGCCGCCCGCCATATTTCAGCTTCAGCGCGACATCGCGCGCCACCGGGCCATAGGCGACGGCGGCGCGCAGCCCGTCATGCGCCGGCGGACGAACGAGGCACGGCGCACATCGCAGGTCCGGCCCCCGATCGATCGCGAACGGCGCGCCGCAGGTGGCGCAGGCCGGATCGCCCAGAAAGCGCAACGCCGACCAGCATCCCGCACAGAACCGATGGTCCGCCTCGACCACCTCGCCACAGCCCGGACAGCGTGGCGGCAGCGCCAGCGCGACCAGCCGGGTCAGTGCAGCGACGGGGGCGCGGGCGAGCAGCATCGCCCCCTTGTCGCCGCCCACGCCACCCGGCACAAGCGGCCGCGTGACCGCCCCCGACCTCTTTGCCCGCCACCGCCGACGCCTGCACCGCGACCGCGCCCAGCCCGGCTTCGCGCGCGCCGACTTCCTGCATCGCTACATGCTGGAGGGGATCGAGGATCGGTTGCAGGCGGTGACCCGCCAGTTCACCGACGTGCTCGACCTCGGCTGCCACGATGCCGCGTTCGCCCCCCCGCCCGGCACCCGCATCGCGCGACTCGATCCGGGCTTCGCCTTTGCCCGGGCGGCGGGCGGCGTGCAGGGGGACGAGGATCGGCTGCCATTCGCCGATAATGCCTTCGATCTGGTGGTGTCGGTCGGGGTGCTGGACGGCGTCAACGACCTGCCCGGCGCGCTGACGCTGGTCCGGCGGACGCTGCGCCCAGACGGTCTGTTCCTCGCCGCCTTTACCGGCGGGCGGACGCTATCGACCCTGCGCCAGTCGCTGCTGACCGCCGAGGCCGATCGCCCGGCGGCGCGGGTCCATCCGCAGATCGACCTGCGGTCGGCGGGCGACCTGCTGGTCCGGGCCGGCTTTGCCCTGCCGGTCGCCGATTCGGAAACGCTGACGGTGCGCTATGCCGGCATGGGCAAGCTGGTCGACGATCTGCGCGGCATGGGTGCGACCGGCCTGCTCGAGCCGGCGCCGCTCGGCCGGACCGGCCTGATGGCGGCGGCCAGCGCCTTTGCCGATCGCGCCGATGCCGATGGCCGGACCGCCGAGCAGTTCGAGGTGATCTACCTGACCGGCTGGGCCCCTGCCCCCAGTCAGCCGCAACCGGCCCGTCGCGGCAGCGCCACCGCCTCGCTCGCGGACACGCTGCGGCCCAGAACCGATTGACGTTCAGCTGTCAGGCCAGCGAGCTGCTCCCCTCCCTGACAAGGGAGGGGTTGGGGGTGGGTCGGTCCGGGGCTGGCGGATCGCTCCCTTGCAGGCCAACCCACCCCCGACCCCTCCCTTGTCAGGGAGGGGAGCAGTAGAAGTCTTACGGAATATTGATCGGCCCTAGACAAGCGTTTCGAGCAGGCCGATCAGCGGCCGGTCGGCGGGTGGCATGGCCAGCGCGTGCAACTGCACCGGCCGCAGCCATCGCAGCGCGGTTGCGTGGCGTGCGACCGGCATCCCCTGCCATTTGCGCAGGGCGTAGAGCAGCAGCAGCAGATGCCGATCGCCCAGCGGTTCGCTGGCAAAGGCGGCGGGCGCGAGGCAGCTGTGATCGACGACGATGCCCAGTTCCTCGTCCAGTTCGCGGACCAGCGCCGCCTCCGGCGTCTCGCCGGGTTCGATCTTGCCGCCGGGAAATTCCCACAGACCCGCCATCGCCGTTCCGGGCGGGCGTTGCTGGACCAGCACGCGGCCATCGCCGTCGATCATCGCGGCGGCGGTCACCATCAGGAAACTGGAGTTCGGTGTCGACAATTTCTTAACCTCGTGCGCCGTAGGGGTCGGTCCGGTCATAGCGGAGTAGGTAATCCATGCGATGCACGCTGCGCCTGTTGCGCGGTCTTTGGCGGGATCGACGCGGGGCCACCGCCATCGAATATGGCATCCTCCTCGCCATGATCGCCATCGCGATCTCTGCCGCCGTCGCCGGGCTGGGCGATGTGAACGGCGGCATCTGGAATGGCGTCGCGACCAACGTCATCGCGCACAGCCGGATCGGTTAACCATCAAAATATCGCTGGTAACCGTTCTGCTTAAAACTTTATCAACCGAGTTCTTCCTACTGTTCGCATGCTGACCGGGCATCGTCCGAACGGCCGGGAAATTGAAGCACGCAGAACCATGGAGACCCAGATGCAGAAGATCCGCACCTTCCTGAAGAACAGCAAGGGCGCCACCGCGATCGAATACGGCCTGATCGCCGCGCTGATCGCCGTTGCCGCCATCACCGCCATGCAGGGTCTGGGCAATCAGCTCAGCAAGACCTTCAACAACGTTTCGGGCCAGATGGGCGCGACGAAGGCTGGCGGCTGATCTCAGCCATCACCGGATGCAAGGGGGCGGCGGGACTTCGGTTCCGCCGCCCTCTTGTTTTGGATCACAGCCGGCCCATCTTCAGGAACTTCTGACGCCGCGCCTGCCGCAGCGACGCGGCTTCCATCCCCGACAGGTCACCCAGCGCCTGATCGATCGCATCGCCCAGCGCCGTGATCGCCGCATCCCTGTCGCGATGCGCCGCGCCCAGCGGTTCGGACACGATCCGGTCGATGACGCCCAGCGACTTCAGGTCCTGCGCGGTCACCCGCATCGCCTCGGCCGCTTCGGGTGCCTTGTCGGCGGTGCGCCACAGGATCGACGCGCACCCCTCGGGCGAGATCACCGAATAGACCGCATGCTCCATCATCAGCACGACATTGCCCGCCGCCAGCGCGATGGCACCACCCGATCCGCCTTCGCCGAGAATCGCCGACACCATCGGCACGCCGAGGTTCAGCGCCGCCTCGGTCGACCGCGCGATCGCCTCCGCCTGTCCGCGCTCCTCGGCCTGGATACCCGGAAACGCGCCCGACGTGTCGACCAGCGTCACCACCGGCAGGCCGAACCGATCGGCCAGCTGCATCAGCCGGATCGCCTTGCGATAGCCCTCGGGCTTGCCCATGCCGAAATTGTGGCGCAGCCGGCTGGCGGTATCGTCGCCCTTTTCATGCCCGATCACCATGACCTTGCGGCCCCGCAACCGGCCCATCCCGCCAAGGATCGCCGAGTCGTCGGCAAAGGCGCGGTCGCCGCCCAGCGGCATGAAATCCTCGATCAGCCCGGCGACATAATGTTTGAAGTGCGGCCGCTCGGGATGCCGGGCGACCTGCGTCTTCTGCCACGGGGTCAATCTGGTATAGGTTTCGCGCAGCAGCCGGTCGGACTTGGTCTGCAACCGCCCGATTTCGGTGGCGATGTCGAGCTCGCCGTCCGCGGCGGTATCGCGCAGTTCGTCGATCCGCGCCTGCAATTCGGCGATGGGTTTTTCGAAATCAAGGAAGCTTGCCATGGGTCCGCGCCCTATGGCCGTGTCCGCCCGGCGTCAATCAGCGGGTGGAGTTCGCTCACCAGCCGGACCAGCCGCGACGCATCGACATGGGTATAGATTTCGGTGGTCGCGATATCCGCATGGCCCAGCATCGCCTGCAACGCGCGCAGATCCGCGCCGCCCTCCAGCAGGTGCGTGGCAAAGGCATGGCGCAGCACGTGCGGGCTGATCCGGTCGGGCGATATCCCCGCCTCTCCGGCCAGCGCCCGCACGATCTGATACAGCCGCATCCGGCTCAGATGCGACTTGCCCGACGGGAACAGCCACGGGCTGGCCGCTGGCACGTGCGCACGCCAGCGGACGACGGCGGCGCGCGCGCGGTCCGACAGCGGCACCATCCGCTCCCGCCCACCCTTTCCCTTCAGGATCAGATAGGGCCGGTCCGACACGATCGCCCCGCGCGGCAGCGACACCAGTTCGGTCGCGCGCAGGCCCGATCCATAGAGCAGCTCGAACAGCGCCGACAGCCGCAGGTCGTTGCGATCGGGCGGCACCCGGGCGATCCGCGCGTCGATCGCGGCGAACATCGCCTCGATATCGCCGCCCGACAGCGTCTTGGGCAGCGGCCGCGACGTGCCCGGCCTGGGCAGCGCGCTCCCCGGATCGTCGGCGCGCAACCCTTCTTCGGCAAGGAACGCATAGAACCGCCGCAGCGCCGACGCCTTGCGCGCGACGGTCGATTTGGCCAGCGTCGCCCAGCCATCGGCCAGCCGCCCGATGGCGGCGGCATCCGCCTCGGCCAGAGCCCCGCCCAACGTCTCCGACGCCAGCGACAAATCGGTGCGATAGGCTGCGACGGTATTGCGCGCCGCCCCCGCCTCCGCCGCCATCATTTCGAGGAAGCGGTCGATCAGCACCCGATCGCCGCCGATGCCGCTCACGTCCGCGCGATCGCCTCGGCGGCGATCATCCGCGCCTCGCCCTCACGCCCCGCCGCCCGCAGCGCCGCGACGATGTGGAACAGCGCCACCGGCGACACGCCGCGCCAGTCGCGCGTCTGCATGCCGGTCGCGGCCAGCAACAGGACGGTGCCGGCTTCCCCGCGCACCCCCGACCGGTCGATCGCATCGGTCCAGGCGTTGCGCGCACCGATCGCGACGTTCAGGTCGCGGGCCAGCCCCTGCACCTGATCCTGCGGCAACCGCCCGAGGCCCGCCAGCCCAGCGAACAGCAACTGACCCTTGCGCCCGTTCTGACCGGCATAGTCCGACACGGCCCCCACCGCGACCGACCGACCCATCGGATCGGCAAGTGCCAGCATCGCCCAGCCGTCGCTGCCAACCGGCACCACCGAACGCCAGCGCAGCGCCGGCAGGTCGAGCCCCGCGGTCAGCATCGATGCGATCAGCGAATCGGCATCGGCGACATGATCGGCCACCGGCGCGATCATCGCCGCCGCCCGCGCGGTCAGCACCCGCCGGGCATGGCCGAGCGGCGAGGTCGCCGCCGGTTCCCAGAACTGCCGCAACACCGCCAGCCGTGCGTCGTCGCTACCGGTAAAGGCGGTCCGCAAATCGGTGGCGAGCGCGCTTTGCGAACTGCTGGCATCCTCATCAGTCAGCAATTGCGCATACAGGTCGACCAGCGCCTCGCTGGACAACACCCCCTGCGCCGCCGCGAACTCGCCATCGGTCAGCCGGACGTTGGGCGCGAATTGCGGCGCGGTGGCATGCCAGTAGCGGACCTGCGGCCCGACTCCGTCGAACATCGCGGGCGGCACCGGCGTCGCGCTGGCGGCGGCCATGCCATAGCGCCATGCCGTCAACCGGTCGACGCCGTCCCATTCGATCGTCGCCGCCCGCCGACCCTGCACGCCCTTGCCGACCAGCTTTTCGGCCAGCGCGACGTCGATCGCGCCGCCACCCGGTGCCTGTCGCCGCGCCTGATCGACGATCCGCCCGGCCTCGCGCGGCTGCCCCGACAGGCCGAGGCAGACGGCATTCGCCAGTCGCCAGCCGCGCTCGTTCGAAACCCGCATCGCCGGCTGGACCAGTGGGCACAGCCCCGCCGGATCGCCGGTCGCCAGCAGCGACTGCATCGCGATCTGGTATAGTTTGGGCGTGTAGTTGTCGATATCGACCGACTGGACCAGCGCGCGCGCCGCGGGTGCTTCGCCCATGCGGACCAGCAGCCATGCACGTTCGGCGGCGAAGTCCGCGCCGTCGACGCCGGTCGGCGTGTCGAGATCGGCGACCAGCGCGCGGCGAAGCGCGATCGAGACCCAGCGCGACGCGACCGGCGCATCGAGCGCGCGCATGATCCGTTCCAGCCACGGACCGTCGACCGCGCCGAACGCATCGCGCGCGAAATCGCTGCCCTGTCCGGCAATGCCGATATTGTTCAGCGACCGGCGGGCGAAGTCAGGCAATTCATATTGCCTGAGCGCCGCAGCATCGATCGGCACCGTCGATGCCGATGGCGTGGGCGTCGGGGTCGGCGGCGCGCCGGGGACGCCCGGCAAGGGCTGAACGATCGGCGCGGGCGGCGCGAAGTTCGGTCCGCCCGGCACTGCCGATCCACTGGGGCGGGGGGGCGGCGTCGGCGCGGGGGCATCGCCAAACCCAGGCGGCAACAGCGATTCGGGCACGTCCTGACCCGTAGCCGGTACCGCGATGGCGATCAGCGCCGCGGCTGCGACGCCGATCCGCAACCGGTCAGTTCGCGAGATTTTCAAGCGAGACCGCCTTTTCGATCTGGGTCGGCTGCTGCTCGGTCGAACGCCCCGCCAGCAGGAACATGCCCGCGATCAGCGCGACCACGACGACGAGAAGGATGACAAGCGAACGCGACATGGATCAGATCGTCCCGAAAATATGGACCGGACAAAGATGGCGAAGCGCCTTTTGCCCGATCGGTTGGGCGGCTGTATAGCCCAACGTTCAATGCTGCAAATTCAAGAATCCATCCCCCAACCGCCGCCGCGCTGGACCGGACGCCCGATCGTCCTGGTCGGGTTGATGGGCGTCGGCAAATCGACCGTGGGCCGACGTCTGGCCCAGCGGATGAAGCTCGATTTCGTCGATGCCGATCACGAGATCGAACATGCCGCCGGCATGACCATCGCCGAAATCTTCGAACGGTTCGGCGAGGCGCATTTCCGCGACGGCGAACGCCGCGTCATCGCCCGCCTGATCGACGGCACGCCCAAGATCATCGCGACCGGCGGCGGTGCGTTCATGCAGGAGGAGACCCGCACGCTGATCCTCGACCAGTCGCTGGCGATCTGGCTCGACGCATCGCCCGACATTCTCGCCGAACGGGTCCGCCGCCGCGACACCCGCCCGCTGCTGCGCGGAAAGGACCCCCGCGAGGTGCTGACCGAACTCGCCCGCGTCCGCAATCCGGTCTACGCGCTTGCACCGATCCATATCGTCAGCCAGCACGCACCGCACGACGCCACCGTCTCCGCGATCCTGAAAGCCATCGGCCAATGACCGTCATCCCCGTCGCGCTTGGCGACCGCAGCTACGACATCGTGATCGAGGACGGGGTGCTCGCCCGTGCCGGCGAATATCTCGGCCCCATCGCCCGTAGACGGCGGATGGTGATCGTCGCCGACGCCAATGTGGCGATGCATCTGGCGACGCTGCGCGACTCGCTGTCGGCGGCCGGCGTGGACAGCGAAGCGATCGAGATCGCGGCAGGGGAAGGATCGAAGAGCTGGGCGACGCTCGAACGTCTGCTCGATTCGCTCCTCGCGCTGGGGATCGAACGCGGCGACCATATCGTCGCGCTGGGCGGCGGCGTGATCGGCGATCTGGTCGGTTTCGCGGCGGCGATCCTGAAGCGCGGCTGCGGCTTCGTACAGGTGCCGACGACCTTGCTGGCGCAGGTCGATTCGTCGGTCGGGGGCAAGACCGGGATCAACACCCGCGCCGGCAAGAATCTGGTCGGTGCCTTTCATCAGCCGGCCCTCGTCCTGATCGATCCGACCACGCTCGACACGCTGCCCCCGCGCGAAGTGCGCGCGGGCTATGCCGAGGTCGTCAAATACGGCCTGATCGACGACCCCGACTTCTTTACGTGGTGCGAAGCGAATGGCGCGGCCTTGCTGGCCGGCGACCCCGCCGCCCGCGCCTATGCCATCGCCCGCTCGGTATTGGCCAAGGCGCGGATCGTCGGTGCCGACGAACGCGAGACGACCGGCACCCGCGCGCTGCTCAATCTCGGCCACACCTTCGGCCATGCGCTGGAGGCGGAGGCCGGCTTCGACGGGTCGCTGCTGCATGGCGAGGGCGTTGCCGCCGGCATGGCGCTGGCCTTCGCCTATTCCGCCGAACAGGGATTGTGCAGCCGGCAGGATGCCGATCGCGTCGCCGTGCATCTGCGCGCCGCCTGTCTGCCCGACGGACTTGCCGCCGCCCGCATCACCGCATCGGGCGAAGCGCTGGTCGCGCACATGCTCCACGACAAGAAGCGCGAAGGCGGCACGCTGCCCTTCCTGCTCGTTCGCGGCATCGGCCAGACCTATCTCGATCGCTCGGTCGATCTGGATCAGGTCGCCGCATTCCTGAACCGTCAGCCCCGCTGATGCCGCAGGGCGTCGCCAAGCGGGATCTGCCGACCAAGATCTGCCCGGTGTGCGAACGCCCCTTCGCGTGGCGCAAGAAATGGGCACGCGACTGGGACAATGTCGTTTATTGTTCGGACCGTTGCCGCCGTACGGGAACACCGCGTTAACGCGATCGAAGGCGCCATACGATATCCGGCGACGCTCGTGGTAGTTGGAGCGTGGGTCGGCCGTCATGGATCATCAACGAAGGGCACGGCTCGGCGGTGACTGCGGGGTGCTTGCCTGGCTGGTCGACCCGACGACCGACATTCCCCGCGATGCCCGTCCGCTCCTGTACGGCGCGCTGCTGGCCGCCCCGGGCGTCGTCGTCATCGGCGTACTCAGCAGCCTCCTGATTACCGTCGCCGCAGCCATTCGCACCGGGCTGACGCAATTCTGGATCTTCGCCGCGATCGACATCACGCTGCTGCTGCTCCGCCTGCGTGCGGTCCGGCGCTGCCAGCGTCATTTCCGGGCCGGGACGCTCCCGACGATCGATCGATCGGTCCTGCTCACGATCGGCTGGTGCGCGTTGCAGGGTATTGTCGCCTTCGCCATCGGGCTGACCGGCGATCTGCCGACGATCGTCATCACGACCGCCTTCATCCTCGGCCTCGTCGCACCGATTTGCGCGCGCAATCACACTGCGCCCCGACTCGCGGTAACGCTGGTGTTGTTGTGCGATGTTCCGTTCAAGATCGGACTGGCCCTGAGCGGGCATCCGATCCTGTGGATTCTGATCCCGTTGTCCGTGCCCTTGCTGGCCAGCGTTCGCGTCCTGCTACGCAATTTCACCACGATCCTTGCCGCATCGCTCAACGCCGCCGAACGGAACCGCTTGCTGGCGGGACACGATCCGCTGACCGGCCTCGCCAATCGCTACGATCTCGACGCCCAATTGGCGCGGCTGACCGCCTCCCCCGAACATCCGCTGGCGCTGCTGTGCCTCGATCTCGACCGGTTCAAGCCGATCAACGACCGGTTCGGCCATGCCGCCGGCGATGCGGTGCTGGTCGGGGTCGCCGAACGGCTGCACGCCGTGGCTGGTGAACACGCACTGATCGTGCGGCTGGGCGGGGACGAATTCCTGCTTGCCCTCCCCGGCCTGTCGCCCGGACAGGCCCAGTCCCTCGCCGAGGGACTTGCGCGCACAATTTCGGGCAGCAGCTACCCAATCGACTCCGGCGAAACGATCACGGTCGGGGTCAGCATCGGCTATGCCTGCTTCCCCGACGACGCGACCTCGCTCTCCGTCCTGCGCAACCGCGCCGACGATGCGCTGTATTCCGCCAAACGCGGCGGCGGAGTACGGCGGTACGATCCGCAGGCGGCGCTCACCCACGTCGCCTGAACGGTCAGGGGACGCCGCTGCCCGCCGACTGCTGCTGGCGCCGCTCGGCGAACCATTGGCGCAACATCGCCTGGGTACAGCCGGTCTGGCCGCCGGTGCCGATCACCGAGCAGCTGTTGGGCCGCGTCGCCCGTGCCGCTTCCATCGCGAAATCGGCCCGCTGTGCCCAGCTCGCATCCGCCGACCGCTGCGACGGGGGATCACGGAAGCGCTTGGGGATGCGATAGCGTTCGTTTTCGTTCAGCCGGGCGCACACCACGATCTCGTCGTCGCCATCAGGCTTCGGGCATTGCTCGTCACCATAGACGGTTGCGTTGCGCACCCGTTGCGGCGGATCGGCCGGCGCGTCCTGCGCGATCGCCGGACCCGCGATTGCCAATGCCAGTCCCGCCAAAACCCAACGCGTCATCGTCGCTCTCCTCGCTCCCGGTCATAACCGCCGTCCCGGATGAGCGCAGGCTGAACGCACCACACGTTCGGGGCGTTGCACGCACGCCGCTACACGCTATGGCAGTGCCATGATCCTCGTCATCGACAATTACGACAGCTTTACCTGGAACCTCGTCCATTACCTGATGGAACTGGGTGTCGAGGTTCGCGTCGAGCGCAACGACGCGATGACCGCCGCCGACGCGCTTGCCAGCAACGCGCACGGTTTCCTGATCTCGCCCGGCCCCTGCACCCCGACCGAAGCGGGCATTTCGCTCGACCTCGTCGCGGCGTGCGCCGAAGCGCGCCGGCCCCTGCTCGGCGTCTGCCTCGGCCATCAGGCGATCGGCCAGCATTTCGGGGGCAAGGTCGTGCGCGGCGGGTTGATGCATGGCAAGACCTGTCCGGTCGAGCATGACGGCACCGGCGTGTTCGAAGGATTGCCCTCGCCCTTCACCGCCACCCGCTATCACTCGCTGATCGTTACCGAGATTCCCGACTGCCTCGCCGTCAACGCGACCGCGTCCGACGCCAGCGTCATGGGGCTGCGCCACCGCGAACTGCCGATCCACGGCGTACAGTTCCACCCCGAAAGCATCGCCACCGAACATGGTCACGCGATGCTCGCCAACTTCCTGAAACATGCCGGCCTGCCGGCAACGATGCCCGCATGACCGTCACCTCCCTGCTCCCCGATCCGTCGACACCGCTCAGCCACCAGAGCGCGGCGGAGGCGTTCGCCGCGATCCTCGACGGCACGGTCGGCGACGATGCCATCGCCACCTTCCTGACCGACCTCGCCATCCGCGGCGAAACCAGCATCGAGATCGCCGAAGCCGCCCGCGCGCTGCGCGAACGGATGATTCCGATCGCCCCCGTCGCCAACGCGATCGACGTCTGCGGCACCGGCGGCGACGGCCACCACACGCTCAACGTCTCGACCGCCGTCAGCCTCGTCGTCGCGGCGTCCGGCGTACCCGTCGCCAAGCACGGCAACCGCGCCGCGTCCAGCAAGGCCGGGGCCGCCGACACGCTCGAAGCGCTCGGGCTCGACATGACGCTGGCCGGTGCGATGGCCGAATCCAGCCTGCGCGATATCGGCATCGCCTTCCTCTTCGCCGCGAACCACCATCCGGCGATGCGTCGCATCACCCCGATCCGCCAGCGCATCGGCCGTCGCACCATCTTCAACCTGATGGGGCCGCTCGCCAATCCGGCCCGCACCACCCGCCAGCTGATCGGCATCGCCCGCCCCGACTATGCGGCGGTCTATGCCGAAGCGATGGAGCTGCTCGGTGCCGAAACCGCGCTGATCGTGTCGGGGGAGGAAGGGCTGGACGAAATTTCCGGTGCCGGTCCGACCATCGTCGTTCCCGTTGGCATGACCATGGCCGACCGCATCGTCCCCGAAGACGCCGGCCTGCCCCGCCATCCGATCAGCGCGATCCGGGGTGGCGACGCGGCGCATAACGCCGCCGCGCTGCGCGCACTGCTGAAGGGCGAGAAGAGCGCGTATCGCGACGCAGTCTTGCTGAACGCCGCCGCGGCGCTGCTTGTTGCCGACGCCGCCACCGACCTTCGCGACGGAGCCGAACGCGCCGCCGACACCATCGATAGCGGCGCGGCCGACCGCTTGCTCGACCAATGGATCGCCTACGCATGACGATGCTCGACACCATCCTCGCCACCAAACGGAGCGAGGTCGCCGCCCGCAGCGCCCGCGCCAGCATCGCCGATCTCGACGCCCGCGCCAGCGAACGCACCCCGCCACGCGGCTTCCGCGCCGCGCTCGACGCCAAACCCGGTCACGCGCTGATCGCCGAGATCAAGAAAGCCAGCCCGTCCAAGGGATTGATCCGCCCCGATTTCGATCCGCCGGCCCATGCCCGCGCCTATCAGGCCGGTGGCGCGGCCTGCCTGTCCGTGCTGACCGATATCGACTATTTTCAGGGTGCCGACGACTATCTGGTCGCCGCCCGCGCCGCCTGCGAGCTCCCGGTCCTGCGCAAGGACTTCAACGTCGATCCGTGGCAGGTGGCCGAGGCGCGCGCGCTTGGGGCCGACGCGATCCTCATCATCGTCGCCGCACTGTCCGATGCACAGATGACCGAGATCGAGGCAGCGGCGATCGAACGCGACATGGACGTGCTGGTCGAGGTCCACGACCGCGCCGAACTGGAGCGGGCACTCGCCCTCCGATCGCGTCTGATCGGGGTAAATAACCGTAATCTCAAAGACTTCTCGGTAAGTTTTGATCGAACCTATGAACTGGTCGATCACGCCCCGGCGGGCTGCACCTTCGTTGCTGAGAGCGGACTCAGCACGCGCGCCGATCTCGACGCGATGGCCGAACACGGTGTCCGCTGCTTCCTGATCGGCGAGGCGCTGATGCGCCATCACGATGTCGAGGCGGCGACCCGCGCGATGATCGGATGAGCCTCACCCATCTGGACGCCGATGGCAGCGCGCACATGGTCGATGTCGGCGGCAAGGCAGTGACGCAGCGCGTCGCCATCGCCACCGGTCGCATCACCATGTCACCCGAAGCACTGGTCGCAATCCGCGACGGGCTGGTCAAGAAGGGCGACGTCCTCGCCGTAGCCCGTGTCGCCGGCATCATGGCCGCCAAGCGCACCAGCGACCTGATTCCGCTCTGTCACCCCCTGCCGTTGACCAGAGCGTCGATCGAATTCGCGTTCGAGCAAACCGCGATTCGCGTGCACGCAACCGCCGCGACCGATGGCAAGACCGGCGTGGAAATGGAAGCATTGACAGCAGCTTCCACCGCATTGCTAACCATCTATGACATGGCGAAGGCAATCGACAAGACGATGGTAATCGAGGGGATCTGCGTGCTGGAAAAGCAGGGTGGCAAGTCCGGAGACTGGGAGCGGGGGTGATCGGGACCGGGCGCGATATCCCGCCTGCGCTTGCCCTGCGTTGAAGTACCACCCTTCCGCCACCAAACGTCGCTCCGGACTTGACGGAGATCTGTACGAAAGTACCGATCCCTCGCCTCTGCCGTACCCCCGCGTAGGCGGGGGTCCAGGGTTCCAAGCGTAAGCCGTTGTTCTGTCTGGCGCTGGCCCCCGCCTGCGCGGGGGTACGGAAGGGCAGGAATAAGTACGTTCGCAAAAGCCCCGACTTGATCCCGGCTCCCGCCACCTTCTCGCCGCTCGACAAAAGCGAAACTCCGGATCAAGTCCGGAGCAACGAAACTCCCCTCCTAACGATATGAAGGCCGACCCATGCGCCTCCTCCCCGTCGCCGAAGCCCAAGGCCGCGTCCTCGCGCTCGGTCGCGCCACCGCCGCCGAAACCCTCCCCATCGCCGACACCATCGGCCGGTTCGCCGCGACCGATATCATCGCGCGCCGGACTCAGCCGGCGCGCCCGCTATCGGCGATGGACGGCTATGCGATCCGCTTCGACGATCTGCCCGGCCCGTGGGACGTCATCGGCGAAAGCGCCGCCGGGGCTTCCTTCGCCGGCAGCGTCGCTGAAGGTCAGGCAACCCGTATCTTCACCGGCGCGGCGATGCCGACCGGCACCGATTGCGTGCTGGTGCAGGAGGAAGCGACGCGCGACGGCGACCGCCTGCACCTGTCGGGCGAAGGGCCGGTCCGGGGCGGCAATGTCCGTCGCGCCGGCCTCGATTTTCGCGAAGGCGAGCTGCTGATCGCGGCGGGCGAGCGCATTACCCCCGCCCGCGCCGCACTGGCCGCAGTCGCCGGGCACGGCACGCTGTCGGTCGGTCGGCGCGTCCGCGTTGCCATCGCCGCCACGGGGGACGAGCTGGTCCCCGCGGGACAGCCGCTCGGCGACGACCAGTTGCCCGAAACCAACGGGCTGATGCTGGCGGGGCTGCTCGCCGACCTGCCGGTCGAGCGCATCGATCTCGGCATCCTGCCCGACCGGATGGAGGCGCTGGTCGATGCTTTTGCCGGCGTGGAATGCGACCTGCTCGTCACCACCGGCGGCGCGTCGGTAGGCGATCATGATCTGGTCCGGCCAGCACTGGCGACGGCGGGCGGGACGCTCGATTTCTGGCGGATCGCGCTGCGGCCCGGCAAACCGATGCTGGCGGGATCGCTCCGCGACGCGGCGGTGCTGGGGCTTCCCGGCAATCCGGTGTCGTCCTACATCACCGCGCTGTTGTTCGTCCGTCCGCTGGTTGCGCGGCTGGCCGGTGCTGCTGATCCCCTGCCCCGCACGTCGCGTGCCACGCTGGCCCATCCGCTGCCCGCCAACGGCCCACGGCAGGATTACCTACGGGCGACGCAGATCGACGGGCAGGCATCGACCGCCGCCATTCAGGACAGTTCGATGTTGCGGACGCTCGCCCGCTCCGACTGCCTGATCGTGCGCCCGCCGCACGCGCCGGCGGCGGATGCAGGCGACTCGGCGGAAATCCTGCAACTCGCTTGACGGCAAGAAAATCGTTTCCTATTGGTTCCACGTCTGTTCCGACGGAGAACCCCATGTTGACGCGTAAGCAGCACGAGCTGATCTGCTTCATCGATGACCGGTTGCGCGCGACCGGCGTCTCCCCTTCGTTCGAGGAGATGAAGGAGGCGCTCGATCTCAAGTCGAAATCGGGCGTGCATCGCCTGATCTCGGCGCTGGAGGAACGCGAGTTCATCCGTCGCCTGCCCAACCGCGCCCGCGCACTCGAAGTGCTGCGGATGCCCGAGCGTCCCGTGGCGAAGAAGGTGGCGGCCAAGCCTGCCGCTGCGCCCCGGCCCGCGCCACAGCCTGCCAACGACGTCGTCGAATTGCCGCTCCACGGTCGCATCGCCGCCGGTGTCCCGATCGAGGCGATCGAGGGTCAGGCGACGTTGCCCGTTCCCGCTGCACTGCTCGGGGCCGGCGATCACTATGCGCTCGAGGTCGCCGGTGATTCGATGGTCGAGGCGGGTATTCTCGACGGCGACTATGCGCTGGTCCGCCGCACCGAAACCGCGCGCGACGGCGAAATCGTCGTGGCGCTGATCGAGGATAGCGAGGCGACGCTCAAATATTTCCGTCGCGAAGGGGGCATGATCCGTCTCGACCCGGCCAATCGCAGCTACGACCCGCAGCGCTATCGCCCCGAACAGGTGCGCGTACAGGGCAAGCTCGCTGGCCTGCTACGCCGCTATTGAGGCCCGCTTCCCTCTCCCGGCGGGAGAGGGGAGGAGCGGCGAAAGCGCGAAAGGGTGAGAGCGAACCTTCCTTGGAGTGTGCCATCTGAGAACCGTTCGCAACAGCTTGTGAAACCCGTGCGAGTGTGACTTTCGTGACCTTTGGCGCCCCGCCCACCGCCGATCGCGGGGCGGAGCATCGTCGTTACTTGCCGTTCCCCGGTGCCAAAGGCATCCTTAAGGCGTCCGTATCGCCTTGTAATAGCTTAGCGGATGCAGCGGCGACGTCACCCCGTCCGGGAGCGGATGACCCGACACCCCGGCGAAATAGGCGACCGTTCCGGTCCGCCTCGTGGAAATAGACGGGGTTCCAGTCCGCCGCCGCCAGATCGTCGACCCATGGCCCCGGCCCATAATGATGCCCGGTCGCGAACAGGTGGTTCAGCCCCAGCGGCATCATATAATCCACGACCGCCTCGTGCGACCGCATCATCATCGGGACGATCGGCTCCGCTGCGGCGGCACCCCAAGTCATCGCCACAGTCGCGGGCGATCTCACGCGCGTCGCCATGGGGGTTCCACGCCAGTCGCCCGAACGCATACCAGTTCGTCTGATCGAACTGCGATCCCGACCAGTTGCGATCGGTGCCGATATTGGACACGTCCGCGATTTCCGTCAGCGCCCACGGCCGCACCGGCCGGTCACGGACATCGGCGACTGTTACGCCCTTGCGCGGACGATAGGTGTCGCTGCGCAGGATCTCCTGCTACATCGTGCCGAGGTAGACGAGGTGCGGGGCGGACCCCCTATATTCCTTGGCGATATGCACCTCCATCCTCGGCGGCGTACGCGGCATCGCCCCGAACAGCGGATCGAATGGCTCGCGCGGCTGAAAATCGATCGGCCCGTTCTTGACCTGCACGATCACGTTGTCCGCGAATGTGCCGTCCAGCGGCGCGAACTCCCTATGGGCCTGCTGCGCCCGGTCCTTGGGCTTTTCGCGGGCATAGACGAACGCCCGCCACATCACGATCCCGCCATCGGCATGGCTGCGCTGGTAATCGCCCGGCCCCGGCTGCCCCTCGGAATTGGCCTTTATCAGGAACCCGCCGAAATCGGGAATGCGGGTATGGATTTCGTCGGCCTTCGCCGTCCACCACACCGCGACCTGCGGGTCAAGCGGGTCGGCTGTCTTCAGCCCCCCGATCTCGATCGGTGCCGAAAACCGTGCGAGACATAGACCCGGATGCCCCATGGGCAAAAAACGCCAGCCAGCGTTGCGATCTCGCCGGGAAATTCGGGCTTCAGGATATCGGCACTGACGTTGACGTTGTTCAGGACCGTCTCGTTAATCCCGATCGACGTGTTGGCGCGCGCGAAATCGGCGCAGTGCGGGTCCGCGAAACCGGGCAATTTCTGTCAGCTCCACAGCGACCGCCCGGCATTAGCGACGCTCGACAGTATCCCAATGGTTGAGCAATCGCAGGCCGAGCTTCGGCCGATCGGTCACCGAAACATCGGTCAGGCTGCCGGTCATCTGCGCGATCCGCAGCAACCGGGACGCGCCATACAGCACACCGATCGAACGGTTCGCCGCGACTACCGTCGTCCGTTTGCCTTTGATCGCCACCGACCGCAGCACGAACCCTTCGCGACCGAGCGACTGCAACGGCAACCCCAGCCCAGCGATCCGCGCGGACTTGGCCGTTCCAATCACGATCGCGCCATCGGTGACATTCCCGTCGGCAACCGCGCGCCCAGTCAGTCCCGACAGCCCGCGCGCCAGTTTCGCGGCGGCAAGGTCGAACGTCGGGTCGCGTTCATCGCGCACGATCCCCGTCGGCTGCATCGCAACGGTTCCCGTTTGCACGGTCGGCAAGGGCCGGTACCGCAGCCACAGATCATAGCCATCTTTGGCCCGCGCCGGTGCGGCAATAGCGCACCGGCAAGCGCGATCCACGCCGACCATTTCAGCATCGGGCATCCTCAATGCTTCCTGTCCGACCGACGGCGTTGACACCGGCATATCATACCGATCATGGTAGCGTTATCACGCCGCCAGAGCGTGGGACCGGAGAGTGCATGTTCCTGAATCCGCCCGATCGAGGGAAGTCCGACCGCGTCGTCCGCCACCGGTTTGTCCCGCTGGCCCGGTGGATGCAGGCCCTAGCACAAGGCGGTGACGTTCTGCGCCGTGTCGATCGGCTGCGCGGTCGAGATACGCAGCATGGGAATCGCGGTCGGACCGATCCGGCCGCGACGGGCCGTACATCGGAACGTTTCCCTCAATCTACCTACCTTGCCGGGCGACCCGTGCCCGCGCTGGATGGCCAGAACGGTCGGCCATTACCGACCTTCGGCGTCGCAGCCTGCGCCTGTTGCCGGCAGCCGCCGTTCTTCACCCGATCCTGACCAACTACCCCCCTATCGATGGAAAGGCCGTCGCATGACCATGATCGATCGTCGCAGCATCTTGGCGGGCAGCGCTGCGCTCCTCGCCGCGACTACCGTCCGCGCCGCCGATGCGCCCGGCGACACCCTGAAGGGAGCCGCTGCAAGCAAGGACCGCCGTTTCGGGTCGGCCTTCGCGTGGAGCCCGGCCGGGGCCGATGCGGGATCGTTCGCCAACCCGGCCTATGCCGCGTTGCTCAAGCGCGACTGTGACGTGCTGGTACCGGAAAACCAGATGAAGTGGCAGGCAATCCGCCCCGCCGCCGACCGGTTCGATTTCAGCCGGTTCGATCCGATGGTCGAATGGGCGACGACGAACGGCTTCGCGCTGCGCGGCCATACGCTGTTCTGGGCCTATTCGCGCTGGTTCCCCACTTGGCTGAACACCCACGACTTCGGCCAGCGCCCGGCGATCGAAGCTGCGCGCATTCTCGACCAGCATATCGACACCGTGACCAAGCGCTATGGCCGCAAGATCGACAGCTATGACGTGGTCAACGAAGCGGTCGATCCCGATACGGGGACCTTGCGCGAGACGTCGCTGTCGCGGGCGATGGGCGGCACGGCGAACGTGCTTGACCATGCATTCCGCACCGCCCGCGCCGCCGCGCCGCATGCCGAACTGGTCTATAACGACTATATGAGCTGGGAGGACGGCAACGCCAAACACCGCGCCGGCGTGCTGGCGCTGTTGGCCGAATTTCGCCGTCGCGGCACGCCGGTCGATGCGCTGGGCGTGCAATCGCATATCGGGCTGTTCCAGCCGACGACCGACGCCGGCGCGGTCGCCAAGCGGCTCGAACCCGAATGGCGGGCATTTCTCGACCGGGTCACCGCGATGGGATATCGGCTGGTCATCACCGAGTTCGACGTCCGCGACAAGGGATTACCGGCGGCGATCGGCCCGCGTGACCGGGGGGTCGCCGACTTTGCCCGCGCCTATCTAGACATCATGCTATCCTATCCGCAACTTGGCGATGTCCTCGCCTGGGGATTGAGCGACCGGTACAGCTGGTTGCGGGGATTCGAGCCGCGTCCCGACGGCGAAGTCACGCGGGGCTGTCCCTATAATATGGACCTGAAGGCCAAGCCGTTGCGGTCGGCGATGATGGCGGCGCTGGCTGGTGGCATGCGGCAAGCTCGCCGGGCAGCGTAGGGTCGGGAGGCTGACACACGCATTGTCGGTTGGTTGCAAGCTCGCCGTCCAACATGCCTGCGTCGCTACCGGTCCTCTCAGAGTTGTTGGCGTAGCCGGGGCCAATTCTCGATCCAACGCTTCGATGCGATCCGTCCGTCGTACACAGCGCGTTTTTCATCGAGAAAGCGCGAGGTCGGTCGAAGGATCAGGTGCATCAAGTCGTCCAGGCCCAACGGGGCCGCTACGTCACAACCCACTTCGCCCCGGCGGCGAACGGCGATGGCGGTCGCCGTTTCCGGCCAATGGCGCATCGCATCGGTCGCGGAACGATACGGTCTATCGCCGTTGCGAAGGTGCATCCTCGCCTGGTTCTTCACCGACCATGCGATGCCCGGTACCGCCGCTTGCAACACTGCTTCATAGCGTCGATCCTGAACCGGATCGGTGACCGCCGGATCGTACCAGATGACGTCGACATCGCCCGTTGAAGCGGACGGTGCACGACCATGAAGATGGTCCCATACTGCGTTCCGGACGAAACCCGCCGCAATCCAGCCGTCTCGCAAGTTAAGCGTGCGCACCACCCCCAGCAGATGCCATCGAAGCGGATCCGCCCGCAGAAGGGCAACGACCTGTGAGTGCGCGTCCATCTCCCGACGCTATCATCATCGAACGCTACTTGGGATGCCCGGCGGTACGGTCATGCCAAGGGTGCCTGATCGACAGGACGCCGCCCATTACCGTAAGGAAACCGCGACCAGGGCCGATCGAGCTTCAACGATAACCACGAAATTTCGTCCTTCCCGCGCAGGCGGGAATCCCCGGACGCCGACGGTTTGGCTGGATTCGCGACGCGGACGTATCGGGACTCCCGCCTGCGCGGGAGTTACGAACGGTATCGAACGCGATTCCTGCGCCCAGCGAACGCAATGTCGATCCCGACTGGCAAGCCGAACGCGCCTGAACCGGTCATGTGGATCGGGGTGCATCGACACCCCGATCCGTCAATAATCCCGGCTGTACCGCACCGACGCATTCGATCCGCCGAACGATCCGGTCTGCGACAACACGCTCAGGGTGCGGGTCAGCGCGATCTGGATCTGCGTGGCGGTGAAGCCGCGGGCGTCGGTGATGATCTCGATATATATGTCGTCGGTCAAATATTTGCCCGCCGCGAGCGAGGTGCCACGGCCGGTCGCCTCGTCGCCGCCCAGCACGCGTAGCCGGTCGAACCCGGTCGCCGAACGTAGCTTGCCGAGCGGATTGAGCCCGCCCCCGCCCGATCCGCGCAACGAGTTGAGCGCAGCGGCCAGCTGGATCGCCTCGGTCGCCGACAGGTTCGTGACCGAGCTGCCGAACAACAGCCGCGACAACACTTCGTCCTGTGCGAGTGCCGGGGTCGAGTTGAACGCGATCTGCGGTGCCTGCGCGGTGCCGGTGACGTTGATCGTTGCGGTGACTCCCTCCGCAGTGGTCGTCGCGGCAATGTCGATCACCGGGTTGGTATAGTTCTCGCCTTCGAAGCGGATGATACCACGCTCGACCTCGAACCGCTTGCCGGCAAAGGAATAGGTGCCGCGAACCAGCTGCAACTGGCCGTTGATCGTCGGCGCGGCGGAGGTGCCGCCGATGCGCAGATCGGCCTCCCATTCCGATTCCAGCCCCATGCCCGACACGTAGAGCCGGTTGTCGGCACGGACGCGCAGCGCGAGGCGGAACAGCCCGGCCGATGCCGCCTGCTGCTGCGGTCGCGTGGCGGCCGGGCGATTGGCATCGCTCTTGCGCCGGACACCCGTCAGCTCGGGGACTTCGGCCGCGCCCTGCCGGATGATCTGATAGCGCGCCTCCGGGATGACGAGGTCGCCCGAGATCAGCCCGCCATCGGCACCGTTCTGGATACGGATATCACCGGTCGCCGACGCACCCAGCGCATCGCTCCGCGCGAGTTGCGCGTCGCGCAGCTGGGCACGGATGTCGATCGGGAAGCCGCTATTCGCTGCCAGCCCGACCGATCCCTGCGCCGCGATCGTGCCGTCGCCGGCCTTCGCCCGCAACTGGGTCAGTTCGAAGCGATCGTTGGTGAAGCGGCCGTTGATGCCGAGATTGGTCAGCCGGGTGCCGAGCGTCTCGTTCTCATAGGTCAGGTTGTTGGCGCGGACCACGCCGTTCAACTGCGGTGCCTGTACCCGACCGCCGAAATCGGCGGCGATCCCGATCGGCCCGCTCAACTGCTGGTCGCCGAGGCCGGCGAAGGAGAACAGCACACCCGCCGGCCCGTTATAGCGGATGCCGCCCGACAGCGGTGCCGCCAGCATCCGCGTGACCCATGACCCGCTGCCCGGCGGCAGCGGCCGCAGGTTCGCGACCATCCGCCCGACCGTCGTCGTACCGCGCCGGATCAGCGCACGCCCGCTGCCGCCCTCGGGACGCAGGTCCCCGGCGAACACGATGTCGACCGGTTCGGAAACCGAAGCGAGGCTGGTCCGCTGGAAATTGCGGATGGTGAGGCGGGCATCGGCGCGCGGGAAGCTCTGACCCGCCGCCTGCGCGAAATCGAGGCTGCCGGTCGCGGTGCCGCCGATGCCGGTTCCGGGCATGAAGGCGTTGATGATGCTCAGGTCGAGCCGGTCGAGCCGCGTCTGGATCGACATGCCGTTGCCATAGACGCCGGCGGCGCGGATCGATCCCTGTGCGAAATCGATCCGCGTCGGATACAGGCGATAGCCGCCCGGTGCCGACACGATCCGCGCCGGATTGACCGTCCTGAACGGGATCGCATTGGCGACGCCCTGCAACGCGACCAGATAGTCGTTCGGACGCAGCCGGGCATTGGCGGCGACGCGGAACGGCACGCCCGACGATCCTTGCGCGAACAGCTGCGCCGTACCGTTGCCGCCACGATAGTTGATCTTCGCGCGGCTGCGTTCGAGCAGGAAGTCGCCCATCGACAGGTTCGCGACCTGCGCATCGGCGACGATCTCCGGCTGGTCGTACAGCACGGCCGTCGCAGTGACGATCGCACGGCCGATGCGGATGCCCATGTTGCCGGGGATAGCGGCGTTCGACGCCTGCGCGTTCACGTCGGCGCGCTGGTAACGGCCCTGTGCCGACAGGCGGGCAACGCCGGCGATGCCCGATCCGGCGAAGTTGATGCGGCCGGCGAACGGCCCGGCATCGGTGGCTTCGACCCGACCATCGATGTTCACGCCGGCAAAGGTCGCGGAGCGAATGTCGGCGACGAGGCGCGGCGCGGTCGACACCAGCACATCGGAGCGGAACGGACCGTAATTGGTGCCACCGGTGGCCTGGATCGCATACCGGTCGCCCTGTCCGCGCACCCGCGCTTCGAGGTTGACGAGGCCGACGCCGACGCCCGGTCGTGCCGCGCGCAACAGCACTTGCGGGGCGGCGACCGATCCGGTCACCCGCGCCGACAATGGCCCATATTGCGTCGAATAGGCATCGGCCATGACCAGCAGCGGTCCGGCCGGATCATAGCGACCCGAACCGTTGGTGATGCGGAACTGCGGCGCGTTCATCCGCAGGTTGGAGAAGGTGACGATCCCGTCCGGCGCAACGCCGACATCGACGCGGGTGGTCGAGAGGTTGCCGCCGAGGAAGTTGCGGACGCCTTCGTTGAACAGCCGTGTGGTCTGGGCAACGACGCGCCCCTTGATGCCGAAGCCGCCGCCCGGCGCGGTGTAGAGGCTGGCGTCGGTCGACAGGTTGAGGATGCCGATGCTGGCAACCTCGTAATCGTTGATCCGCCCCTTGATCGCGCCGGTATAGCGGCCGGTGGTCAGGTTGGCGGCGACGATCGCGGTCGCGTCGATCCGGTCGGAACGGATGCGCAGATTGTCCGACAGCACCTGGTCGCCGGCGATGGCGAGGTCGCCGTTGATCGCGACGTTGGTGACCAGCCCGCCGACGGCTGCGTTCAGCCCGGTGATGCGACGTGCCTTTGCCGAGATCGGGATCAGGATCCGGTCGGCATCGACGGTGGCGCGCCCTTCGGCATAGAGTTGTTCGACCACTGTCTCGCCAAAGCCGAGCGCCGCTGCCTGTACCTTATAGTCGACGGTCGGCGTACCGAAGCCGCCATCGAGGACCACCGCCGCGCGGACCGAGCGACCGTTGAGGTTCGGCAGGATCGCGCCGGGGGTCAGCAGCGTCGCTTCGGTCCGGAAATTGCCGAACCGGCTGTTGCCGAGGTCGAGCAGACCGGCGGCGTTGACCGCCAGCGCGCTCGATCGAAGCTGGATCCGGGTATCCGCCTTGCGATCGGCAAGCGCGGCGTCGATCGCGACGTCGAGGCGCGGCGCGGTCAGCCGTTCGACCGGCCCTTGCAGGATCAGGCCCGGACGGGTCGAGCCGCGCACGGTGAAGCGGCCATCGCGCCCGGTCACGGCCAGATCGGCAAGCTGCTGCCCGCCGAGCGTGCCGGCCAGCCGGCCGCGCCAGTCGTTCCAGTCGCCATTGCCGGCGATCGTAGCGACGACCGGCGCCTTCAGCCCGGCCATCGCGGCGATCATGCCATTTGCCGGCCCGACGATGCGGGCATCGATATCGAACCGGTTATCGTCGGGCACCGCGTCGAGTTTCAGTGCGACCCGGTCGCCGCCGGCGACACCCGGCGCGGCGATGGTCGCAGCGTTGGCGGTCACCTGCGCACGGCGATCGGCGATATGCACGGCACCGTCGAGACGGGCGATATGGCGCTGGCCGGTCACGGCCGGCCCGACCTCGATCCGGTCGACGCGCAGGCGGTTCACGTCGATATCGTAATCGGGCAGCAGCGGCGCGTTGGGATCGCCGGGCGGCGTGTCCTTGAGCACCGGATTGCGGGCATAGCGGACCAGCGGGCTGGTCAGGCTGCGGATATCGACATGGCTGTTGGTGAAGGCGAAGGGCCGCCAGTCGAGCGCGATCGCGGGCGAATAGGCGAAGACGCCGCGCGTATCGCTCAGCCGCAGGTCGCGGATCGTCATCGCGCCGTACAGCGAACCGTCGATCCGCCCGACATTGACCTTCAGCCCCGACGCGGTGGTGTAGCCGTCGAGCTTGCTGACAAGGAAGCCGCGGCCTGGCCCGGTGTTCAGCGCGAACACCAGCACCACGACGAGCAGCAACAGGCCGACGATCGCGATGCCGATCCATTTCAGGATGCGGACCCAGAGCGGGCGGTCGCGAACCACGACGGTGTCGGTGGCGGGCAGTTCGGCGTCAGTCATCAGAAGGCCTGCCCGATCGAGATATAGAGGGCGATTTTCGATTCACCCGGCCGCCGGGCGATCGGCGTGGCGACATCGACGCGGAGCGGCCCAAAATTGGTGTAGAACCGGCCACCGATACCGGCACCGAAGCGAAGGTCCGAACCCTTGGGCAGGCTCGATTCATAGACCTGACCGGCGTCGAGGAACGGCACGATCCCGAAATTGCCGAAGCGATAGCGCGCCTCGATCGCGAATTCGTTCAGGCTGCGGCCGCCGATCGGACGGTTCAGATTGTTGCCGTCCTCATCGACCTCGGGCGTGCGGGGCCCCAGTTCCTGAAAGCCGAAGCCGCGCACCGATCCGCCGCCACCGGCGTAATAACGCCGCGACGGAGCGAGGTCGTCGCGGGCGATGCCCTGGATCGACCCGGCGCGGGCGCGGCCGGCGATGACGATACTCTCGCCGATCGGATAATAGCCGGTACCCTCGACCATGAACCGGCCATAGGGGCGTACCGCGCCCTGCACCGATGCTTCGGGGCTGACGTTCAGCTTCACGCGGAAGCCCTTCGTGGGATTGAGCAGATTGTCCGACGTGTCGAACCCGGCGAACAGTGGAAGCGCGGCGATGCCATAGGTCTTGCGGCGACGGCCGCCGACGTCGAAGTCGTAGGTGTCTTCGTTGGTGCCGATCAGTTCGGCGCCATAGGCATAGGTGAACCGCTTCTGCCAAATCGGCGTCGAGTCATAGGACCAGCGGATACCGAGCGTACCAGTGAACGCCTCGAACGCGTCGTAATTGTTGCGGCTGACATTGGCGAGGATCTGGAAGGTCCGGTCGCGGCGACCGGCGTTGGACCGGCGGAAGGTGACACCCGCCCCCTGTTCCTGCGTACCCGCCACGCCGCGCACGATCAGCGCCCCTTCGGGTGGGAACAGGTTGCGGTGGGTCCATGATCCTTCGAGGCGAATGCCCTGTCCGGTGCCGTAACCGCCCTCCCCGGCCAGCGTCCGTGCCGGGCCGGCATCCTGCCGCACCAGCAGGTTCACCAGTTCGGTGCCATCCGGCGCAAGCTGCCCCGTCCGCTGCGGTTCGACCGATACGCTGGAGAACAGGCCGGTCGACACCAATGCCGCGCGCAGGTCGTCGACCTTGCGGTTGTCGTAGAGTTCGCCCTGTTTGAACCGGGCGAGGACGCCGACATGATCGGCATCGAACGCGAGCTTGCCGGTGGTGGAATAGGTGCCGAACGACGAGCGCGGCCCGGTCGTCACCGGCAGGGTGTACGCGCCGGTATAGGCGGTGTCGTCGAGCAGGATGTCGCGCTGCCCGACCTCCACGAACGGGTAACCTTGTTGCGGAAGTTTCAGGCTGACATTCGCTTCGGCCGCCTGAATGCGTTCGGCATCGACCGGATCGCCGACCTTCAGCGGCAATTCGCGCTGGACGAGGTTCGGCGGAACGGTCGGCTGGGTATCGATGCGGATCGACCCGAGCGTGAACTGTTTGCCCGGAATGGCCGTGACGATGGCACGGATACGTTCGCCCGGCGGGTTTTCGATCGCCGAGGTCGCGGTGCCGTCATAATAGCCTTTCGCCCGCATGATCCGGATCGCGAGCTGTTCGTCCTCGCGGGCGCGGGCCTGCACCATCGTGGCGTTGGCGGCCTTGCCCTTGCCTTCCTGCAACGACGACAGCGCCTTGAACTGCGCAGCGCCGTCGATCTCGTCGAGGCCGCGAACGACGGTATCGTACCGGATTTCGACGGCGCGCTTGTCATCGGTGCCGGCGACCTCGACCGGGGTCACGTCGAACGACGACAGCGGCGGCAGCGGCTGGGCCAGTTCGGGGGCCTCTGGCAGGACGGCGTCGGGCAGCGTTTCGGCCGGAACTGCCGCTTCGGTCGCGGGTGCGGTTGGCGGTGCGGGTCGGGCCGGTGCGGTGGTTTGCGGCGTGGGTGAGGCCGGAGCGTCGAACCCGGACATGGGTTCGAGTGGCGCGTTGATGTCCCCCGAAAGGCTTGGCAGTGCCGCGTCGAATTCGGGGTCCGGAACGATCGCCCCCTCGGCAGGCGGGTTCTGTGGTGACGATGGTACAGCGACCGTCGACGGCGAGGTCGGCGTCGTCTGGGCCAATGCACCCGGAGCCGTCATCGTCCCCGCCAGCAAGATACAGATCGTCCGCGCGCGAAAATCCCCCAACGTTACGTCCCCGTCCCCTTGCCCCGGACGTTGCAGTGCACAACCCCCGGCAGATCGAGAAACGTCGAACCAATGATTTGGTTCATATGGTAAAAATTTTGCATCCCAACAAAGCGGGACGCGTTGGTAACCGGAGGCAAGGGGAACAGCGTGACCGACACCGCGACGCAGATCGATCCGACGAAGATTCCGGGGAGCCAGTCGGCCCACCCCTGGGCGCATCCATGGTCGGCATGGCGCGCGATCCTGATCCGCGTCTACACGATGGTCGGCTATCACAATCTGACGCTGATGGCGGCGGGCGTCGCCTTCTACGCCTTTCTGTCGTTCGTACCGCTGCTCGGCGCGATCGTGATGACCTACGGCCTGGTCGCCGATCCATCGACCGTGTCGCGGCACATGGAGACGATCTTCGAACTGGTGCCGGCCGACGCCGCGCGCCTGATTTCCGATCAGTTGATCGCGGTGGTGACGACGGCGTCGTCGCAGGCCGGGTTCGGTCTCGCCATCGCCCTGCTGCTCTCCATCTATGGCGCAATGCGCGCGGCAAGCGCGATCATCCAGGCGCTGAACGTGATTTATGAGGAGGAGGACGAACGCAACATCATCACGACGACACTGCTGTCGGCGATGATTACCGTCGCGGCGATCTTCGCGGCAGTGGTTGGCATCGTTTCGGCCGGCGTGCTGACATGGATCCGCACCCAGACCGAGTTTCTGGGGACGGCCGGCGCGGTCGTGATCCAGGGCGCGACCTGGATCGTGGCGGGCAGCATCGCCAGCGCGGCCATCGCCTTCGCCTATCGCTATGGCCCCGATCGGGCGCGCGCGCGCTGGCGCTGGCTGTCGGTCGGGTCGGTCGCGGCGACCATATTGTGGCTGCTGGCGACGGTGCTGTTCGGTCTCTATGCGGCGAACTTCGCCAATTACAACGCGACCTATGGCGCGCTGGGCGCGGTCGTCGTGCTGCTCATGTGGCTGTTCGTATCGAGCTTCGCGATCCTGATCGGGGCGGAGATCAATGCCGAGGCCGAACGGCAGACCGCGATCGATTCCACCGTCGGCCATCCCCGGCCGATGGGCCGGCGCGGCGCACGGCTGGCCGATACGCTGCCGACCGCGCACCAGGCCAAGCCACGGCGCGAACGTTACTAAGGGTCCGATTGGAAGCTGGCGAAAAAGCAAGTTTCGAAGCGGTGCCGGCCCACTCCACACCCATTCCGGATACGCCGTGGGTGGCCGGGTGGGGGAGCGGGCCGGCACTGTAGAACGTGCAAAGGCGCGTTTTCAAACGGCCTCTAACAGACGGCGCGCTGTTCCATTGCATCGGCGGCGGCCTGAACCCGCCCCAGCATGTCGCGCAGCACTTCGATTTCCTCGGCGCTGAACGCTGCGAACAGTTCCTGTTCGATCAACAGCGCCTTGGGCGCGACCTGTTCGTACAGCGCGCGGCCCGATGGCGTCAGTTGCAGCAAATGCGACCGCTGATCGCCGGCGTTGGCGCGGCGTTCGACCAGTCCGCGATCGACCAGCGCGATCGCGCCGCGGCTGACCGTCACCTTATCCATGCGGGTCGCGACGCACAGCGATTGCTGGGTAATCCCGTCGCTTTCGGCGATGACCGTCACCAGCCGCCATTCGGGAATGCGCAGCCCGAACAGCGATCGATAGGTCGATGCGATCGCGTCGGACACGCGGTTGGACGCGATGGACAGCCGGTACGGCAGGAAATCGTCGAGAAGCAGTCGTTTATTCACAGGCCCGATTGTTGCCGCCCCGTCGCCGCCCGTCAACAGGCGCGGAACCGGTGTCAGTGGCGAAACGTACTGTCCATCCAATAACCGGGTCGGGACTTCCGCAATGTTCAACTGGAAACACGAGGCGCAGGATCGCCTTCAGGCGATGTTGTTCGACCATGTCGACGACCGCGCCTTTCCCTGTGTCGGGGCCAAATCGGCCATGGCGAAAGGAACGCTGGACGTTCTCGCCTGCTCGCGCATCGACAGCGCGTGGGACGATGTCCGCATCCATGACGCGCTGATGCAACTCGCCGCCAGCTATCGTCGCGACCGGACGATGTATCGCAGCTTCGCCGTCATCTTCGACGGCCCGGACGACCTGACCGAGACCGAGTTCGAACATGCGCTGTGGAAGCGCGTCCAGTCGCTGTCCGACAAGGATGTGTGGCGCGGGCAGGATTATGACACCCGCGTCAGCGCGGACCCCAACAACCCGCATTTCTCGCTGAGCTTCGGTGGCGAGGCGTTTTTCATCGTCGGCCTCCATCCGTGCTCCAGCCGGCCGGCGCGGCGGTTCGACCGGCCGACGCTGGTGTTCAACCTGCACGACCAGTTCGAACGGCTGCGCGCCGAGGGCAAGTACGAGACGATGCGCGAAAAGATTCTCGTGCGCGACGAGGCGCTGGCCGGCAGCCGCAACCCGATGCTGGCACGCCACGGCGCGGCGAGCGAGGCGCGACAATATAGCGGGCGGCAGGTCGACGATCGCTGGTCCTGCCCCTTCCACTATTCGGGGGAAGGCGATTGAACATCGTCATCCCCGAACGCTCCGGCACCGCCTTCCCCCTCCGAAAGGGCGAGACGCTGGTCGTGGTCGATCCGCGCGGGTGTCAGGTCGCCGACTTGCTGGCGTTCAATGCCGAGGATCTCGACGAGGTCATCTCCTCCGGACGCACGCTCGATTATGCGGAGACGATCCGGCTGACGACGGGGCATCGGCTATATTCGAACCGCAGCCGGGTGATGCTGGAGATCGTCGACGACATGGTCGGAATGCACGACTTCCTGTTGACGCCCTGTTCCTACGATACCTTCCATCATTTCTATCCCGACCTGCCGCCACATCGTGGATGTTTCGGCAATCTGGCGGCGGCGCTCGAGCCGTACGGCATCTCGCCCGACCGGATACCGGTGGCGTTCAATTGCTTCATGAACGTACCGGTCGATGCTGCGACGGGGAAATTGAGCGTGCTGCCGCCGATCAGCAAGGCGGGAGATACGATCACGTTTCGCGCAGCGATGGATCTCATCATCGGGTTAACCGCCTGTTCGGCCCCGGCGTCGAACGGCGGCAGTTTCAAGCCGATCGAATACCGGGTCGAGCCAGCCTAGACCGACAGGGTCCAGCACAGGAACGCGGCGGCGGCGAGCAGGGTGCCGAGCGGCAGGCGGTCCGTCGCGGTCGGCCCTCGCCCGGTCGCGACCATCGTCGCGACGGCGAGCAACCCCGCCAGCGACGCGAGCAGGAGCACCAGCGGCAAATCCCGCCAGCCGAGCCACAGTCCGATCGCGCCGAACAGCTTTGGATCGCCGCCGCCAAGGCCGATCCGGCCACGCACCCGCCGGTACAGCGCCGCCACGAGCCAGAGCGATCCGAAGCCGGCAATGCCGCCGATCAACCGCGTGGGCAGGTCGGGCTCGCTCCCGACAACAACACCAGCCAGTGCGACGACAGCCAGCGTTCCCGTCAGCCGATCGGGCAACCAGAAGGCGGCAAGGTCGATCGCGCCGAGCGCCAGCAGCACCCAACCGCAAGCCGCGCCCGCCACGCCTTCCCAACCCGGTGCGACCAGTCCAGCCGTGACGCCGATCGCCAGCCCCAATGCTTCGGTCACGACATGGCCCCGCGCGATCCGCGCGCCACAGCCACGACACTTGCCCCGTAGCAACCCGAAACTGACCAGCGGAACCAGTTCGGTCGCCCCCAACACCCGCCCGCAACCGTCGCACGCGGATCGCCCGACCGCGATCGATCGCCCCTGCGGCCAGCGGATGACGAGCGTCGCGATGAAACTGCCGAACACCGCGCCCAGTACGCCGAGCAGGATCGGCCAGAAGGACGGAGGAAGCGCGGCGACCATGATCCGCCCCTATCGGCAATTACCGGCATTTGCGAGGCGGCGGCCTTCCCCCTAGATATGATAACAAACGAAACCAGAATCCATGGAGAGCCGCATGTCCGATCCCGTCGTCATCCTGTCCTATGCCCGCACGCCGATGGGCAGCTTTCAGGGGTGCCTGACCGGTGCCCGCGCAACCGAACTGGGTGCGGCGGCGGTCGGGGCGGCGGTCGCGCGCGCGGGACTGTCGGGTGAGGCGGTCGAACGCATCTATATGGGCTGCGTCCTGCCCGCTGGCCTTGGACAGGCCCCGGCGCGGCAGGCGGCGCTGGGTGCCGGCCTGCCGCAGCATGTCGAGGCGACGACCGTCAACAAGATGTGCGGATCGGGAATGCAGGCGGTGATGATGGCCGCCGACACCATCGCCGCCGGTTCGGCCGATATCATCGTCGCCGGCGGAATGGAGAGCATGACCAATGCCCCCTATCTGTCGCAACGCCACCGCAGCGGTGCGCGGATCGGACACGACCGGTTGCTCGACCACATGTATATCGACGGGCTGGAAGATGCGTATGAACCCGGCCGGCTGATGGGCAGCTTTGCCGAGGAGACCGCCGCCGCCTATGGCTTCTCCCGCGAGGCGCAGGACGCGTTCGCCATCGCGTCGCTGACCCGGGCACAGGCGGCGCAGACATCGGGCGCGTTCGATCGTGAGATCGTGCCGGTCGACATCGCGGGCCGCAAGGGCACCACGACCGTGCGCACCGATGAACAGCCGACGCGCGGCGACGCCTCGAATATCCCGACGCTCAAGCCCGCCTTCGCCAAAGACGGCACGATCACCGCCGCCAACGCATCGTCGATTTCGGACGGGGCGGCAGCGCTGGTCCTGACGCGGGCATCGGTCGCCGACCGGTTGGGGCTAACCCCGGTCGCGCGGATCGTCGCCCATGCGGGGCACGCCCATGCACCTGCCCGGTTCGCGACCGCCCCGGCCATTGCCATGCGCAAGGCGCTCGATCGGGCCGGCTGGGCGAGCGGTGAGGTCGATCTGTACGAGGTGAACGAAGCGTTCGCCTGTGTAACGATGGCGGCGATGCACGATCTCGACTTGCCGCATGACATCGTCAACGTGCATGGCGGGGCGTGCGCGCTGGGCCATCCGATCGGGGCGAGCGGCGCGCGGGTATTGGCGACGCTGTTGTCGGCGCTGGAAACCCGCGGGTTGCGGCGGGGCATGGCGTCGCTGTGCATCGGCGGCGGCGAAGCCACCGCCCTCGCGGTCGAGATGGTCGATTAAGTACCGGAACTTTCGCGCATTGTGCTGCGTAACATCGGGTCATACGGCGTGGCGAGGGGATGACGGTGGCGGATCGCGAAGATGTGGTGGGCTATGACGGCCCCGCCGGCGGGTGGGGTTCGGTCAAGGGGATGTCGAAAATCCTCGGCAAGGAACGCAATCGCCCCGCCGCGCTCGCCCAGCTCGCCCGCCAGAACAAGACCAAGGGCTTCATGTGCACCTCCTGCGCATGGGGCAAGCCGGCCGAACCGCACCCGTTCGAATTCTGCGAGAATGGTGCCAAGGCGACGCTTTGGGACCTGACCCCCAATCGCTGCACCCCCGAATTCTTCGCCAAGCATTCGGTCAGCGAACTGAAGGGCTGGAAGGATTTCGATCTGGAGCATCAGGGGCGACTAACCCACCCGATGCGGTACGATCACGCAACCGACCATTATGTCGAATGCAGCTGGGACGAAGCGTTTACGGCAATAGGTGCCGAACTGCGCGCGATCGATCCGAAAAAGGCGATCTTCTACGCCTCGGGCCGCGCCAGCCTCGAAACATCCTATCTCTTCGCCTTGTTCGCGCGGCTTTATGGGCACAACAATCTGCCCGACAGCTCGAACATGTGCCACGAGACCACATCGGTCGCGCTGAAGAAGGTGATTGGTGCGCCGGTCGGCACCTCGATCCTCGACGATTTCGAACATTGCGATGCGATGTTCTTCTTCGGGCAGAATACCGGGTCGAACAGCCCGCGCTTCCTGCACCCGCTGCGCGATGCGGTGAAGCGGGGGTGCAAGGTCGTGACGTTCAACCCGGTCAAGGAACCGGGCCTGATCGCGTTCACCGATCCGCAAAATCCGTTCGAAATGGCGACCCGCAGCGAAACCAGGATTTCCTGCCAATATCATCAGGTCCGGCCCGGCGGCGACGTCGCGGTGATGATCGGCCTCGCCAAGCATGTGCTCGCTGCCGAGGACAAGAGTTGGGCGGAGCACCAGGTTCATGTCCTCGACGTCGACTTCATCGAACAGCATACCGCCGGGTTCGCCGAGTTCGACGCGATGGTCCGCGCCACCGACTGGGCGGATATCGAACGCGAAAGTGGACTGAAGCGCGCCGATATCGAGGCAGCGGGTCAGGTCTATGTCGAGGCGGATCGGACGATCGGCATCTACGGCATGGGGCTGACGCAGCAGGTCAACGGGTTCGACAATGTCGTGACCTATGTGAACCTGCTGCTGATGAAGGGGAATATCGGGCGCGTCGGCACCGGCATGTCGCCGGTCCGCGGACATAGCAACGTGCAGGGCCAGCGCACCGTCGGCATTTCGGAAAAGCCCGAGCTGGTGCCGATGGACCGGTTGCGCGAACTGTTTGGTTTCGAGCCGCCGATGGAGCATGGCCACAACACCGTCACCGCGTGCGAGGACATTTTGAAGGGCGAGATCGACGCCTTCGTTTCGCTCGGCGGGAATTTCCTGCGCGCGATCCCCGATCTGGAACGGATCGAAGCGGCGTGGCCCGACATTCGCCTGACCGTGCAGATCGCGACGAAGCTGAACCGGAGCCATTTGATTAACGGCAGGACGGCATACCTTCTGCCCTGTCTGGTACGGACGGAGGTCGACAAGCAGGCGAGCGGCGAACAGATCGTCACGATCGAGGATACGTTCAGCCATATCCACGGTTCGATCGCCACGCATGAGCCGGCGAGCGAACATTTGAAGTCTGAAGTAGCGATCGTCGCGGGCATGGCCAAGGCGACGCTCGATCCCAATCCGAAGGTCGATTGGGATGGCTGGACCGGTGACTATGCGAAGATCCGCGCCTTGATCGAAGCGACCTATCCAGAAGAATTTCACGATTTCGAAGACCGCATGTTCACGCCCGGCGGGTTCTATCGCGGCAATGCCGCGCGCGAACGGGTGTGGAAGACCGACAGCGGCAAGGCCGAGTTCACCATTCCCCGGTCCTTGTCCGGGACGGCGATCGAGGATGCGCCAGGCCGGTTACGGCTCGTGACGCTCCGTTCGAACGATCAGTTCAATACAACGATTTACGGCTATGACGATCGCTTCCGTGGAATTTCGGGGACGCGCGACGTGTTGATGATGAACCCGGCCGAAATCGCGAGAGCGGGTCTGCACAAGGGACAGATCGTGACGCTGGTCGGCGATGCCGAGGACGGCGTCGACCGCCGGGTCGCGGGGCTGAAGGTCGTGCCGTTCGACCTGCCCGACGGGTGCGTCGCGGGGTACTATCCCGAACTCAACCCGCTGATCCCGATCGGCTGGCACGATTACGCATCGAAGACGCCCGCCGCGAAAGCGGTGCCGGTCCGTATCGTCGCCGGATGAACGCCGATGGAATAATTATTCGACGGTTCGACCGGGTGGCACCGGCGGGGGACCGGTCCGAGTATGACCGCGCCGTAGCCGTCGAGGCGCCGGTGGCGATCGAGGTGAACGGTCTGGGCTATGCGGTGCTGATGGCGACACCGAACGATCTGGGCGATCTCGCGCACGGCTTCGTGCTGGCCGAACGACTGGCCGATCAGGCGGACGAAGTTGTCGAGGTGAGTGCGCATGCCACTGATGCCGGCACGCTGCTGCGCGTGACGTTGATACCCGAACGGCACGGGAGGATCGCCGACCGGGTCCGGCACCGTGTTTCGGAATCATCGTGCGGTCTGTGCGGCATCGAGAACCTGGAGCAGGCATTGCGCCCGCTGCCGACCGTGACGGTACGATCGACGGCCAATGACGCCGCCCTGTTCGCCGCCGCCGCTGCGCTTCGCGATCATCAACCGCTGGCACGGGCGACCGGCGCGACCCACGCCGCCGCGCTATGCGCAACCGATGGCAGCATCCGGCTGGTCCGCGAGGATGTCGGGCGGCATAATGCCTTCGACAAGCTGATCGGTGCGATGCGGCGGGGCGGGTTCGACTGGGATGGCGGCTTCGCCCTGCTGTCGTCGCGCTGCTCGTTCGAACTGGTCGAGAAAGCGGTGCTGGCGGGATGCCCGATGCTGGCGACGCTGTCCGCCGCGACGACGCTGGCGATGGACCGGGCTGCTGCGGCAGGACTGGCGCTGCGGACGCTGGTGCGGTCCGATGCGATGCTCGCGTCATGACGCGGATTTTGGGCGCGATCATCGCCGGTGGCCGATCGAGCCGCTTCGGCAGCGACAAGGCGCTGGCTGCGATCGACGGCCGTGCGCTAATCGACCACGTCGCCGACGCGGTCGAACCGCAGGTCGATGCGCTGATCGTCGTCGGCCGCACTCATGAAGGGCTGGAGGCGGTGCCCGATCGCCCCGCCCCCGACCTTGGGCCGCTCGGCGGGATCGCGGCGGCGCTGCACCATGCCTGTGCCGAAGGGTTCACGCATGTACTGACGGTGCCGTGCGATACGCCGTTCGTGCCGGGCGACCTGCGCGCGCAATTGTCGGCAGCGGGTCCTGCCGCCTATCTGCCCGACCTGCCGGTCGTCGGGCTGTGGCCGGTCGATGCGAACACGACGCTGCAGGCGGTGCTGCGCGGTCCGGGATCGCGATCGGTGCGGGCCTTTGCCGACTGGATCGGCGCGGAGCCGGTGACGGTCGAGGGCCACATCGCCAACGTCAATACCCAGGCCGATCTCGCACGGCTCAGCGCGCAACGCGACTGACAGCGGGACACGCCCGCGATATAGCCTGCCACGATGACCGCATCGTTCCTGATCCTGCGTATCGGCGACACCCGCCTCGCGCTGCCGATGACGGCGGTGCGCGAGGTGCTGCCGATGCTGCCGATCGATGCGCCGCCGGGGTTGCCCGTGCCGGTGCTGGGCTTCGTGCTGTTGCAGGGCGCGCCGGTGCCGGTGCTGGCACCGCTGATGCTGCTCGACCCCATGGCGAGCGTCGAGACGATCGGGCTGTTCTCGCATCTGGTGCGGTTGCGGGGCGATGGCCCCTGCCTGCTGATCGACCGGGCGGAGGACGTCGTGCGCGGTGACGTCGCGCCGGTCGATCCGGAAAAGAGTCTGAATGCGGCGATCGTCGGCGAACTGCCGGTCGGCGACGACGTTGCCCATGTCATCGCGGCCGATCGCCTGCTGCTCGACAGCGAACGCGCGGCGTTGGCGGCGCTGACCGTCGCCGCCGCCGCGCGTGCCGACGAGTGGCGCGCCGCATGATCCGCGACGAAGCCTTTGCCGAGGTCAAGGCACTGGTGATCGCGCGTACCGGCCATCATTATTACATCGACAAGGACGCGCAGCTCGCCGAGCGTATCGCCCATCGCATGGCCGAGACAGGCGATACGACCTTGGCGGCATATCTCGAGCGGCTGCGCGATCGCGACCATGCCGAATGGCCGCTGCTCGAAAGCGCGGTGACGATCAACGAAACCTTTTTCTTCCGCTTCGCCGAGCAGTTCGATGCGCTGCGCACCGTCATCCTGCCGCGGCTGATCGCGCGGAACGCGGCGGAGAAGCGGTTGCGCATCTGGAGCGTCGGCTGTTCGACCGGGGCGGAGGCGCATTCGATCGCGATCCTGTTGAGCGACCTGCTGGGTAAGGCGATCGACGAGTGGCGGATCGCGCTGACCGGGACCGATATCGACGATGCGGCACTGACGGCGGCGCGGAAGGCGGACTATTCCTCATGGGCGCTCCGGACGATGGACGACGCGGAACGGGTGCGGCTGTTCGACCGGACCGGCGAGCGATACCGGCTGAAGGAGCGGTATCGCGCGACCGCGCGGTTCGAACGGCATAACCTGTTGTCGCTGATCGACGGCACAGCGGCGCTCGGCTTTACCGAGTACGACCTGATCCTGTGTCGTAACGTCCTGATCTATTTCGCGCAGGACCATGCGACGGCGATCGTCGGCGCGCTGGTCGAGCGGCTGGCGCAGGACGGGTTGCTGCTGCTGGGCCATGCCGAGCCCAATCCGGGGTTCGATGCGGTGGCCGATACGGTGCAGGTGGCGGGTATCCTCGCCTATCGCCCGCGCGGGTCGGTCGTGCGGACGGCTTCGGTTTCTGCTCCGCCGCCGGTGATGCAGCGCCCCCCTACCCTTGCGCCAGTGCAACCCCGCGCGAGCCGCAAGCCGGTGGCGGCACCGCCGCCGGTCGTCGAACGGATGCCGGATGCGGTCGCGCGCTATTTTGCGGCGCTCGACGCGCTGGCAGGCGGCGACCGGGATTTGGCGGAGCGGGCGTTTCGCGATGCGCTGTATATCGATGGATCGTTCGCGATGGCGCATTACCAGTTCGGCCATTACCTGCTGGCGCAGGGCCGGCAGCCCGACGGTAAACGCAGCCTGACCAATGCGTTGCGCGTCGCCGCCGCGCTCGATCCCGCGACCGAGCTGACCGGTGGCGACGGCATGACGGCGGGGGCGATGACCGCGGCGATCCGGCATATCATGGGGAGCGCCCGATGAGCGCGCCGCCGATCGTCGCCGACGGGCTGGACGCCGATGCCATTGCCGCCGTGCTGCGGATGCGGCAGCGGGCGGTCGCGGGGGAGCGGATCGCAAGCGGTTGGCCGACCGAGACGCTGCTGACGTTCGCGCTGGGCGGGGTCGCGCACGGGCTGCCGATCGAGCAGGTGCGGGCGGTGGCGATGGTGCCAAAGGTTACACGTGTGCCGCATGCTCCGGGGGCGCTGGCCGGGGTGGTCGCATGGCGTGGCGCGGTGGTGAACCTGTTCCATCCAGCATCGCTTTTGGCGCGCGAAGTTGGCACGGCCACCGCGATGATCGTGCTGCGCCACGATGCGCCGCGGATCGCACTGGCGGTCGATGCCCTGCTGGGCGTGGTCGACATGCCGCAGGGCGACGCCGTGCCAACATTGTCGCGTCTGGTCGAAGGGGATGGCCAGCGCCTGACCCGCGTCGACCCGGCGCTGCTGATCGAATTACTACTCCCCGCCCGTCTTCAGGAAGGATAAGGTTTGTCCGTCTCCACCCGGATCGCCGCCGGCTTTGCCGCCCTCACCGCGATCCTGCTCGCCCTCGGCCTCTATGCACTGGCGCAGATCGGCGAGGTCCGATCGACCGTCGACCTGATCGTCGAACGCGACCTTTCGTCGATGGAGGCGCTGAACCGCATCGACCATGCCCTGTCGCGCAAGGTCGAGCAGCGAGCGGCACTGGTGCGCGGTTTCCTGACGGGCAACAGCGCCGCCACCCGCGAAGGCATTGCCGGCTGGCGGGCGGCGATCGACGATGCCGCACGCGGCATGGCGGAACAGGAACGCGCCGCCGAGACGTATCGCGCGAATGCGGTCACCGGCCTCCGGTCCGAACAATGGACGCGCATGGCCCGACAGCTGGGCGAGGCCGATCGTGCGCTGGCCCGGACCCGCACCGATGTCGAGACGCAGCTGGCGGCGATCCAGGCCGGCGACCGTACCGCCGTGCTGGCGGCGGATGACGATATCGTGCGCGACCATGCCGCTACCGTCGCCCGTGTCGGGCAGGCGCGCGAAACGCTGAACGCCGCGATCGAGAAGGGCCGCGATGCGACCCGCGACGTGTACAATGCCAGCCGCGTGTCGATCATCATCGGCCTGATCGTCGCGGTGCTGGTCAGCATCGCGGTCGCGATCACCATCCGCCGGTCGATCGTCCGCCCCCTCGACGAGTTCATGCAGTTCGTCGGGCGGATCGGCGGCGGCGACCTGTCGACCACCACCGATGCGACCGGCAAGGACGAGCTGGGCCAGCTGGGCCGGACGCTGAACGAGATGGTCGCGGGACTGCGCACCATCGCGTCGCAGAACCGCGCCGCGACCAACAACCTGAACGCCGCGACCACCGAGATCCGTGCATCGACGCAGGAACAGGCCGCGTCGGTCGAGGAACAGCTGGCCGCCGTTCAGGAAACCGCCGCGACCGTCGACGAGATCACCCATAGCGGCGCGCAGATCAGCCGCCGCGCACAGGAAGTGATCGCGCAGGCGCAGGCGACCGCGCAGATCAGCGATTCGGGCCTTAGCGCGGTCGGCGATACCGCGCAGGCGATGGACGCGATCCGCGAACAGGCCGAAGCGGTCGCGACCAACATCGTCGCGCTGTCGGAGAAGACGCAGGCGATCGGCGACATCATCGCCACGGTCAACGACGTATCCGAACGGTCGCACCTGCTGGCGCTGAACGCGTCGATCGAGGCGGCGGCGGCAGGCGAACAGGGGCGCAGTTTCGCGATCGTCGCTGCCGAGATGAAGCTGCTGGCCGATCAGGCGAAGGGCGCGACGCGCAACGTCCGATCGATCCTGGGCGATATCCAGCGCGGCATCAATTCGTCGGTGATGCTGACCGAGGAAGCGGTGAAGCGCGTCGCGTCGGGCAAGGAACGCACCGATGCCGGCCATGCCGCGATCGAGGAACTGGCGGCGCGGGTGCAGGAAAATGTCCAGACGTTCCAGCAGATCGTCGCGTCGACCAACCAGCAGCAGATCGGCATCGAACAGGTGACGATCGCGCTGCAGAACATCCGCGAGGCGTCGCAGCAGACCGCATCGTCGACCCGGCAGCTGGATCAGGCGGCAGGCGATCTGGGCGAATTGTCGCGCACGCTGGTCGGGCTGACCGAACGCTATCGGCTGTAGGCCATGGACGAATTGCAGGCCGAATTGATGGCGGCGTTCGCGTCGGAGCTGGCCGAGCATCTGGCCGGCATCCGCGCGGCGCTGGCCGATGCCGATGCCGGACGGCCGGTCGACCTGCGCGAGTTCAGCCGGCGGGCACACAGTCTGAAAGGTGCGGCGCGCGCAGTCGAACTGCCCGCGACCGAAGCGGCGGCACATGAGGCCGAGGCGCTGTTGCTGGCGATCGAGCGCGGCGACCGCGCCATGGACGACGCCGCCATCGCCGACCTGCGGATGCTGACCGACGCGATCGAGGACGGCGCCGCCCCGCCCGCCACCGGCACCGACATCGTGCGCGACCACGAACCCGAGCGGCGCGTCGCGATTGCCGGCCACCGCGTCGAACGGCTCGGCCGATCGCTGCACGTCATGGCGACGCAGGTCGCCGAACAGGGGCAGGTCGCCGAACGGCTGAATGCGCTGTCCGAGGATCTGGCGGCCTTGCTGCCGTTGCTCGGCGACAGCGGCGATGGCGAAGCCGCCCGGCGATTGCGGCAGGCGACCGGCGAACTCGACCGTATCCGCCGCCTGCACGGCCGGCTGCGCGACGCGCTCGACAGGTCGAGCGCCGAGCTGGAGCGCGATGGCGAACGGATGTTGCTGCAACCGGTCGCAACGCTGTTCGACGGGCACGAGCGTGCGGTGCGCGACCTTGCCGCCGCCGAGGGCAAGATCGCCCGGTTGCAGGTCGCCGATATCGGTGGAGAGGCCGATCGTCGCGTGCTGAACGCGCTGCGCGATCCGTTGCTGCACCTGCTGCGCAACGCCGTGCGCCACGGGATCGAGACGCCGGCGGTCCGACGGCGCGCAGGCAAGGAGGATGCCGGCACCATCGCCGTCGATGCGCGGATCGATCGCGGACGGTTGACGATCACGGTGCGCGACGATGGTGCGGGGCTGGACGACAAGGTCATCGCTGCGCGGGCGCGTGCCGCCGGGCTGATCGCCGCCGACGCAGCGCCGCCGCGTGGGGCCGCGCTGCATGCGTTGCTGTTTGAACAGGGATTTTCGACCGCCGAACGGCTGGACGAAGTGGCCGGGCGCGGCATCGGCCTGTCGGTGGTCGCCGAGGTCGCCCGACGGCTGCACGGATCGGCGACGATCGCGCGCGGCACCGGTGGGGGGACGGTAGTGTCGATTGCGGTGCCGGTCGCGCTGACCCGGCGGACGCTGTTGCTGGTCGAGGTCGGCGACATGCGCCTCGCGCTGCCCGCCGATGCGGTGAAGCAGGTGCGGCGGATCGACCCGATCGACCTGTCGCCGAGCGGCGGCGACACGATGCTGACGATCGACGGCACGGCCATCCCGGTGAGCCGGCTGGGCGATGTGCTGGGCGTGGCGCATGGTGCCCCGGCCGGGACGCTGCCCGCCGTCCTGATCGCCGCCGACGGAGTCCGCAGGATGGTGGTCGTCGATGGCCTGAGCGACGTCCGGGCGCTGATGATCGGCGATGTCGCGGCGATCGCCGCCGATGTGCCGCTGGTGCTGGGCACGATCCTGTTGAACGGAGAGATCGTGCTGGTGCTGGACCCGGCACAACTAGTGCGCGACCGACCGGGCACCGCCGCCCTGCCGATCGCCGCCGACGCCGCGCCCGAACCGCACGGCAAGACCATTCTGGTCGTCGATGATTCGATCACCACCCGCACGCTGGAGCGCAGCATCCTGGAGGCGCAGGGCTATCGCGTGCTGATCGAGGTCGATGGCCTTGCCGGGCTGGAGCGGTTGCGATCGGGCCTCGACGCCATCGATCTGGTCGTCGCCGATGTCGAAATGCCGCGGATGGACGGATTCACCTTGCTGGCGGCGATACGGAACGATCCGGCACTGAAAACTTTACCCGTCGTCATGATGACTTCGCGCAACAGCCCCGACGATATCGAACGCGGCCTCAGCCTCGGCGCGGATGCCTATGTCACCAAACAGGATTTCGATCAGGGCAAGTTGATCGGCGTCGTGCAGCAGCTGATCTGACGCGCCGATGCCCGACCGCACCACCCCGGCCCGCGTGATGATCGTCGAGGATTCGATCGTCGTCCGCACGCTGTTGACCCATATCATCAACGACGACCCGCGTCTGACGGTGGCCGGCGCGTTCGCGACCGCCGAGGACGCGATCGCCGCGTTGCCGGTGGTGCGGCCCGACGTCATCTCGATGGATATCCGCCTGCCCGGCATCGACGGGCTGGAGGCGACGCGGCGGATCATGGCCGACCGGCCGACCCCGATCGTCGTCATTTCCGCCAGCATGGACGGCGGCGCGATGGGCAACAGCATGGATGCGCTGCGCGCAGGGGCGTTGTCGGTCGTCGAAAAGCCGGTCGGGCTGGGCGACGCCGCCTATTCGCGGGTCGCGCGCGAAATCCGCACGCAGCTGTCGATCATGAGCGAGGTCGCCGTCGTCCGGCGGCGGATGGGGACTGCGCCGGTCCTGCCCTTGCCGGCGACGCGCCAACGCGCGCCCACCATGCTGCTGGTCGCGGCATCGACCGGCGGCCCCCCTGCCCTTGCCAGATTGTTCGGGGCGTTGCCCGCCGACCTGCCGCTGCCGGTCCTATTGGTGCAGCATATGGGGGCGAGTTTCATGACCGGGTTCGCGAGCTGGCTCGACAGCGTGGTGCCGCAGCGGGTCGAGGTGGCCGGCCATGGCGACATGCCGCGCCCCGGCATGATCCATGTCGCGCCGGGCGACGCGCATCTGACGATCGGCAAGGGCGGCACGATGCTGGTCGGGCGAGAGGCACCGGTCAACGGCCAGCGCCCGTCCGCCACCCGCCTGATCGAAAGCGGGGCGACCGCGCTCGACGGTGCGGCGATGGCGGTGGTGCTGACAGGGATGGGCGAGGATGGCGCACCGGGCGTGCAGGCGCTGCTCGCGGCGGGAGGGCTGGCGGTGGCGGAGGATGCGAGCAGTTCGGTCGTCTATGGCATGCCCGCCGCCGCGCAACGCATGGGGGCGCTGTCGCTGCCGCTCGACCTGATCGCGCCACATATCCGGCGCGTGCTGGACCGGACGCGGTGATGGACGGCGCATCGATCCTGCTGGTCGAGGATTCGGAGACGCAGGCGCTGCAATTGCGGCGGATGTTCGAGCGTGCCGGGCTGCGGGTGCAGCGGACCCGCGATGCAGAGACGGCGCTGGCGACGCTGAACGATGCCCGGCCGGACCTGCTGGTGGTCGATTACCGGTTGCCGGGCATGAACGGCGACGAACTGGTGCGGATCGTGCGCCAGACGGGGGCGACGCGGACGTTGCCGGTGCTGATGCTGACCGGCGACGATGCGTCGGAGGTGGAGCGACAGGGCCTCGACAGCGGGGCGAACGCCTATGTGCCCAAGCGCGGCGGCGGCGAACTGATCGTATCGCGGATCCGCGCGCTGCTGCGCCAGACGCGGGGGCGCCCGGTGGAAGACGGACCGGCTCCGGCGCTGCGCCAGGCGCGGTTGTTCCTGCTCGATCCCGTCGATGCAAACCGCGATCCGCTGGTCGAACGGCTGTCGGCCGAAGGGTATCAGGTCGAACGCTGTGCCGATCCGGCGGTGGCGCTGGCGGCGATCGAGGCGGACAGCGCCGACGGCATCCTCGTGATCGAGCGCGAGCGGAGTTTCGCACTGTCGGCCCGGATCGACGCGTGCCGGGTGGCGCGGGCGAGCGGCATCGCGCTGGTCGCGCTGACCGACGATGCCGAACCGGCGACGATGCTGGCGGGCCTTGCCGCCGGAGTCGACGACGTCGTGTCGCGGCGGAGCGACGGCGACATGCTGCTGGTGCGGATCCGCGCGATCGTCCGGCGCAAGCTGGCCCGCGACGAGGAAGCCGCCGGCATCGCCCGCGAACGGGCGCAGGCGATCGCACTGGCGCAGGCGCGGGCCGAGGCCGATTCGGCCGACCGGCTGGCGCGCGCCAACGCCGAACTGGCCGGGGCCAACGCCCTGCTGCGCGAGACGCAGGCGCAGCTGGTGCAGTCGGCGAAGATGGCGTCGCTGGGCGAACTGGTGGCCGGCATCGCGCATGAGATCAACAATCCGCTGGCGTTCATCCTCGCGCATCAGTCGACCGTGGAACGGGCGGTGGCGGGCGCGCGCGATGCCGACGACGCCACGCGCGCGACGCTGCTGACCAAGGCGTCGGACCGGCTGACCTCGATCCGGTCGGGGCTGACGCGTATTCAGGAGCTGGTGGTGAAGCTGCGCCGCTTCTCGCGGCTCGACGATGGCGAGGTGTCGCAGATCGACATTCCCGATGCGATCGACGCGGTGCTGACGCTGCTCGCGCCGCGGCTGGGCACGGTGCGGGTCGTGCGCGACTATGGGGCGGCGCGGATGCTCGAATGTTCGGGGGCGCTGGTCAATCAGGTGGTGATGAACATCGTCGCCAACGCCGCCGACGCGGTCGATCCGGTGACCGGCGAAATCATGGTCGCGACCGGATCGGCCGACGGCACCTACACCATCCGCATCGACGATAACGGCCCCGGCATCCCCGACGACCGGCGCGAGCGGGTGTTCGAACCGTTCTTCACCACCAAGGACGTCGGCTCCGGCACCGGGCTGGGCCTCGCCATCGCCTATGGCGTGGTACGGTCGCATGGTGGCACGATCGAGATCGGCCGTGCGGCACGGGGTGGCGCATCGTTCGCGATCAGGATACCGGAACAGGCGTAATGAAAACCACCGGTGCCCTGCCCCTGTTGCTGCTGGTCGATGACGAGCGCGAGATCCTCGTCGCGCTGACCGACCTGCTGGAAGATCGGTATCGCATCGTGTCGACCACCTCCCCGGTCGAGGCGCTGGCGCTGATCGCCGAACAGGGCGACATCGCGGTGATCGTGTCGGACCAGCGGATGCCCGAGCTGACCGGCAGCCAGTTCCTGGCGCGCGCGCGGGCGGTGACCGATGCGGAGGCGATCCTGCTGACCGGCTATGCCGATCTGTCGGCGGTCGTCGCGGCGCTGAACGATGGCGCGATCAGCGGCTATGCCAACAAGCCATGGGATGCCGAGGCGCTGACGGCGATGGTCGCCGCCGCCGCCGAACGCCACGCGCTGCGCCGCGCGCTGGCGTTCGAACGCGCGGCGTTTCGCGGGCTGGCCGACGGGTCGGGCGATGCGGTCGCGATCATCGACGCCGAGGGGCGGATCGTGCGCGGCAAGGATGCCGCGGTCGTTGCCGACCCGCGCGATCTGGCGACGCTGGCGCAGGACAGGGTCGATGACGAGGATCGCCAGCACCCGCTGCCCGGCGGCGACCGGTGGACGCATATCCGCCGCATCCCGTTCCAGGCGGGCAACGACCGCTATCTGCTGCGGATCGAACGCGACGATACCGAACGGCGGCTGGCGGAGCGGCGGCATCATCAGTCGGAAAAGCTGGAGGCGCTCGGCACCCTGTCGGGCGGGATCGCGCACGACTTCAACAATCTGCTGGCGGCGATCATCGGCAATCTGGAACTGGCGCAGCGGCGGATCGACGATCGCGACCGGCTGAAACGCTATCTTGCCGCCGCCGGCGAAGCCGCCGGACGCGGCAGCGCAATCACCCGCCGCCTGCTGAGCTTCAGCCGGCAGCGCGATCTGGCCGCCGAAGTCTTCCGCCCCGACGAAGCGATTCAGTCGATCGAGGAGCTGATCCTGCGGACCACCGCCGGCCGCATCCGCGTGACCTACGACTTCGCGCAGGAACCATGGTCGGTGCGCACCGATCCGGGTCAGTTCGAGCTGGCGATCCTGAACCTTGCCATCAATGCGCGCGATGCGATGGGCGGCGGCGGCACGGTCCGCATCGCCAGTACGCATATCGCCGATCCCGCCGGGCTGGTGCCGGACCTGCAGGGACCGTTTGTCCGCATCTCGGTCGGCGATACGGGCAGCGGCATGGACGACGCGGTGCGCGCGCGGGTGTTCGAACCGTTCTTCACGACCAAGGCGCAGGGGGCCGGCACCGGGCTGGGCCTGCCGATGGTGCGGGCGATGGCGCGCGCGGCGGGCGGCGACGTCACGATCGACAGTGTCGTCGGTCAGGGGACGACGATCCATCTATGGCTGCCCCGCGCCCAGACCGATGCGGTGGCCGCCGCCCGCCCCGACCGGCACGACGCCGTTCCGCGCCGGCTGTTGCTGGTCGAGGACGATCCCGAAGTGCGCGCGGTCGTCGCCGCACAGCTGGAAGCGGTCGGGCACAGCGTCACGGTGCAGGGATCGGCGCGCGCCGCGGTCGATGCGCTGGAGTCAGGCGCACGGTTCGATCTGGTGCTGACCGATTACGCCATGCCCGACCTGTCGGGGATCGACGTCGCCAACCGGGTGCAGTCCTGCTGCCCCAAAACGCCCGTGCTGCTGATCACCGGCTTCGCCGAGATCGGCGATACCCCGGTCGGGGTACCGGTGCTGACCAAGCCGTTCACCGGCGATCAGCTGCACGCGGCGATCGCGGCGGTGCTGGCTACCGCGGACAGCGCACGCGACTGAACGGCTGGCCGCCGGTATCGATGGTCAACCGGTTGCCGGCGACGGTCAGCGTCTGCGTCGCGGTCCAGCGTTCGCCCTCGCCATCATACTCGGCACGGATGCGGATGCGACCGGTGCCGAGCGGTTCGACCCGCGTCACCCGGCCGGCGCTTTCGTGGAACAAGATTTCGTGCGGCGTGACCCGGACCCCCTCGATCGAGGCGGCGGGATTGGCGCAGGCGGCGGCGTCGGTGTTCCAGTTGCCGGTAAAGGTGGCGGGGATCGTCGCTGCCGGTTCACCGGGCGGCGGCGCGGGCGTGCCGGTGAAGGCACAACCGCGCACGGTCCGGCCAGCAAGCGTCAGCGTACCGCGATAGTCGCGCGGCGCGCCCGACATATCGTCTTCGCAAGCGGCGCGCGTCGCGGTGACGACGACGGTGCCGCCTTCGTCGCGCGCGGTCCAGCTTCGGCGGTCGGCGGTGATGTCGCGATCGGTGATCGGCAAGCGCCGTTCGGCCATGTCGACGCCGCTGAGGATGATCGTGTCGCCCGCGACCCGCGCGGAATAGAAGGGTTCGTTGGTCGCCACGGTGATCCGGTCGGGTACGGTCGAGGTGACCGGCGGCGCGACGATCGTCGCGGTCGGGCGGGGCGTGGGCGTTGCCGCCGGTGCGGGATCGCCACGGTCGTTGCAGCCGGCCAGCGCCAGCGCGATCAGCACGGCCGTGATGGCGGTTCCCCGCAGGGGTAAAGTCGGCACGGGGTTCGGCGCACGGCTGTCTAGGACTTTTCGGGCCGATCCGGGGCGACAGCGATTTCGCCTATCGCGGCTCGCCACGACGGCCTCCGCTGCTCACCCGGTCGTCGCGGCCGGCGAGCATCGCCACCTCCGCCTCCAGCCGTGGCACCGGATCGGCAGGGCGATAGGCGGGAAAGGCGATGACGTCGTTCACCACCGCCACCTGCCCGCCGAGTGCCGTCGCGGCGAACAGCGCGCGGGCAAAGGCGGTCGGGATACGGATGCAGCCATGCGATGCGGGGAAGCCCGGAAGATTGCCGGCGTGCATCGCCACCCCGTCCCACGTCAGCCGCTGCATGAACGGCATCGGCGCGTTATTATACAGGTTGGAGCGGTGAAAGGCTCGTTTTTGCAGGATGGCATATTCGCCGATCGGCGTGGTCTTGCCCGGCTTGCCGGTCGACACCGTCGTCGCCCCGATCAACACGTCGCCGCGATAGACGAACGCCATCTGCATCGGCACGCTGACGACGATGCTGACCGGTCCCGGCAGGGTCGGGTCATCGGCCCAGCGATGCGCGCCCGGCCGCATGGTCAGCGCCGCCCGCTCGACCGCCAGCGCGTCCGATCGCTGCGCCATCGCCGGCAGCGGCAACAGCGCCAGCACGAGTCCAAGGCGGAGGGCGACGATCACGCAGCGAATATCGCCCAGCCGCCCACCGAACGCAAATTCGAATGGTATCGACTGCAACGGAGTCGACCGCCCGTGGCATCGCCGCGACCAGTGACGCAACCCATTACCCGGCGTTAATTGAATGGAACCGGTTCGTACCGTATCTGGGGAAGCCACAACGGTTTGACGAGGATTTGGATGCAAGACGAAGCGGTTCGATCGCGGCGGGCAGTGCTGAAGGCAGCAGGGGGCCTTGCGGGGCTGGTGCTGGCACAGGGCTGTACCAGGAACGCGATCGTGCCCGTCGCGCAGAATCTGCCGGTCGGGCCGATGCCGCAGCGACTGGCATCGGCGGCGGTTCCTGCCGCGCCGGTCCAGAAGATGCTGGCGCCGCCGACGGTGAATCCCGGCTTGTTCGAACGCGCCCATGCCGCGCTGCAACGCCATGGCGGCACGGTCCGCAAGACCGACCGGATCGCCATCGCCGACTTCGCGGTCGACTCCGCGCATCCGCGCTTCCAGTTCATCGACATGTACAGCGGCGTCGTGTCGGCAATGCGCGTCTCGCACGGCAGCGGATCGGACCCGCGCCATCGCGGGATGCTCGACCGGTTCAGCAACGTGCCCGATTCGAACGCCACGTCGGAAGGCGCGTTCGTCACCGAGAATTATTATATCGGCAAGCATGGCCGGTCGCAGCGGCTGGTCGGGCTGGACCATACCAACGACAATGCATTGATGCGCGCGATCGTCATTCACGGCGCATGGTATGCCAATCCGGAAATGATCGCACAGCACGGCAAGCTGGGCCGCAGCCAGGGCTGTTTCGCCGTCGCCGAAGGCGATCTGGCGCGGGTGTTCGACCTGATCGGCGAAGGCCGGATGATCTACGCCGCCAAGGTCTAGGGCGGATCGACGGTTACCGGCTGACATGGTGTCTGCGGTACCGACCGTCGCCATTGTTACGCCCGGCCGGAGTGGGACCGGAGCGAACGTCGCCCGCTGAACCACAAATCCGTCGTACGCTCGGCGGAGGCGGTATCTCGGCGAAAGTCCTGCCCCCCCCCAGCCGTACCCCCGCGCAGGCGGGGGGCCAGGGTTCCAAGCGCAAGCCGTTGTTCTGCTTGGCTCTGGACCCCCGCCTGCGCGGGGGTACGGCCAGTTTCCGCCGATGATTGCGGCTTTCGCAGAGGTCTCACGGATGCCGGGGCCCAGTTGGCAGGTCCTTCGGCAAGGTACGAGCGTCCCCCAACTGGACCCCTGCCTTCGCCGGGGTACTGCTCGATTCGGTTTAGCGCGCGACTTTCGAGAGGGTTCGCCTTCGCCGGGGTACGGAACCGGGAGCATCGTAGAAGCCTCCTCCCCCAAGACGGACATGGCGATCGGCCCCCGATCCTGAAGCGTCACGAACGGTTTCGCTTTCCAGCGCCCTCCCCTACGGTGCGGCCCATGACCGCGCACCGCTTCCATTCGATCCACACCCATGGCCTGCTCCGCGTCGGGGCCTGTACCCCGCTGGCGAGCGTGGGCGATCCCGCTGCCAATGGCCGTGCCGCGATCGCGCTGGCCCAAGAAGGGCATGCGGCGGGGGCCGACCTGCTGGTCTTTCCCGAACTCAATCTCACCTCCTATGCGATCGACGACCTGCATGTGCAGGACGCGCTGTGCGACGCGACCGAGGCGGCGCTGGCGGCGGTGGTCGCGGCGAGTGTCGACCTGCGCCCGGCGCTGCTGCTCGGCGCGGCGCTGCGACGCAACGGGCGGCTGTATAATTGCGCGGTGGCGGTGGCGCGCGGACGGGTGCTCGGTGTGGTGCCGAAAACCTATCTGCCCAACTACCGCGAATATTACGAGAAACGCTGGTTCGCACCCGGCGCCGGACTGACCGGACTGACCATGCGCGTCGCCGGACAAGAGGTACCGTTCGGCACCGACCTGATTTTCGCTGCCGACGACCTGCCCGATTTCATCTTCCATGCCGAGATTTGCGAGGATTTCTGGTCCCCCCTGCCCCCGTCGACGGCGGGCGCGCTGGCCGGGGCGCTGGTGCTGTGCAACCTGTCGGCGTCGAACATCGTCATCGGCAAGGCGCGCGACCGCGAGATGCTGTGCGCGTCGCAATCGGCGCGGACCATGTCGGCCTATGTCTATTCGGCGGCGGGCATGGGCGAAAGCACGACCGACCTGTCCTGGGACGGACAGGGCACGATCCATGAACTGGGCGAGGTGCTGGTCGCCTCCGACCGGTTCGATCGTTCGGCGGGCATCGTCTATGCCGATGTCGATCTGGAGCGGTTGCGGCTGGAGCGGATGCGGACCGGCACGTTCAACGACTGCGCCACCGCCAGCGGCCATCCCGAAACCCGGTTTAGCCGGATCGGGTTCGACCATGCGCCGGCCCATGAAGATATCGGGTTGCTGCGCCAAGTGCGTCGCTATCCGTTCGTGCCGAACACCCCCGAGCGGCTGGACGATGACTGTTACGAAGCGTTCAACATCCAGGTCGAAGGGTTGCGGCAGCGGCTGGTCGCGTCGGGGACGAAGCGGCTGGTGATCGGCGTATCGGGCGGGCTGGATTCGACCCATGCGCTGATCGTCGCGGCCAAGGCGTTCGACCGGCTGGAGCGGCCGCGCACCGATATTCTGGGCTTCACCATGCCGGGCTTTGCCACCGGCGAGACGACCAAGAGCAATGCGTGGAAGCTGATGCGCGCGCTGGGCATCACCGGCGGCGAGATCGACATCCGCCCGGCCGCGCGACAGATGCTGGGCGATATGGACCATCCCTTTGCCAAGGGCGAGCCGGTCTACGACGTGACGTTCGAGAATGTGCAGGCGGGCCTGCGCACCGATTATCTGTTCCGGTTGGCGAACCAGCGCGAGGGGCTGGTGCTGGGGACCGGCGACCTGTCCGAGCTGGCGCTCGGCTGGTGTACCTATGGCGTCGGCGATCATATGAGCCATTATGGGGTCAATGCCGGCGTTCCGAAGACGCTGATCCAGTACCTCATCCGCTGGGCGATCCGCACCGATCAGTTCGATGCCGATACCGACGCGGTGCTCGACGCGATTCTGAACACCGAGATTTCGCCCGAGCTGGTGCCGGCGGATTCGTCGGGCAGGATGCAGAGCACCGAAGACCGGGTCGGCCCCTATGCGCTGAACGATTTCTTCCTGCACCATGTCGTGCGCTTCGGGATGCGGCCGTCGAAGATCGCGTTCCTGTCCTGGCATGCGTGGCGCGATGCGGCGGCGGGGCGCTGGCCGATCGACTTTCCGGAGGATGCGAAGGGCAGCTACGACCTGCCGACGATCGCGGCGTGGCTGGAGAAGTTCCTGTGGCGGTTCTTCCAGACCAGCCAGTTCAAGCGGTCGGCGCTGCCCAACGGACCGAAGGTGTCGGGTGGCGGGGCGCTGTCGCCGCGCGGCGACTGGCGCGCGCCGTCGGATGGCGTCGCCGGGCCGTGGGTGGCCGAGCTAAAGGCAGGGTTGCCGCCGCTCTAACCCTGCGCCCGCGCCGTCTTCTCCGACGCCGATCCGCCGAGTGCCCAGCGCAGGACGCGCGCCATGCCGTGGGCGCCGGTGCGGACGCCAACGCCGTTGCCCTGCAATTCCAGCATCGCGCGCGCCCATGGCGGCAACAGGTCGATCGCCGCCGCGGTGTTGAGCGCGCCGAACCCCTTCAACAGCGGGTTGGGCAGCGGCTGGTGCAGCAGCGCATCGCGCACCGTGCGCGTCCGGTCGTCGCAGCGCAGTTCGCGCCGCACCGACAACAGCCATGCATCGACCGCCGCCCGGCTGTCGGGCACGTCGGTTGCGCCCAGCCGTTCGGCCACCACGACATTTTCGGCGAAATACCGGTCCTGATCGGCGCGCGACAGCGTCGGATCGCGGTAGCGAAGATAGGCGCGCAGGAACGAGTCGGTCTCGGCGACATGGACCCATGTCAGCAGGTGCGGATCGTTGGCGTCATAGGGCGTGCCGTCGGGCAGCACGCCGTTGACCCGGTTATGGATCTGCCGGACCCGGCCAATCAGCCGTTCGGCCTCGAGGGTGCTGCCATAGGTGGTGGCGGCGATGAACTGCGCGGTCCGTTTCAGCCGGCCGAGCATGTCGCGCTGGAAATTGCTGTGATCCCATACGCCTGCCAGCGCACCGGGATGCAGCATCTGTACCAGCAAGGCCGCGGTGCCGCCGATCATCATCGACGAGAAATCGCCATGGACGCGCCAGCTGACCGATCGCGGCCCGAAGAGCCCATCGTCACCCGGCGGCCGGGTCAGATCGATCGCGCCATCGCCCGCGCCCGTCAGCAATCGGACCTGGCGGGCAATGGCTTGGCGGACGGGGTTCATGGAAGGTGCAACGACCGGGGGTCGGATCGGGGTCCGTCCCGCCGTGGAACCAAAGCAACCGTTCGAGACCTTTACGCAACTCCTCGAACCGGTAGATTCCGTCCATGCATGCGCCGTCCAGCCCGGAAAAACCGCTCGATCCCGTGCATCGGCAACCGGCGATCGCCGAAGGGGACATGCGCGACCCGGCGAACGGCATTTTTTTCGCGGCGGTCAAGACCACCCGGATGCCGATGATCGTCACCGATCCGAAGCAGGACGACAACCCGATCATCTTCGCCAACCCCGCCTTCCTGCAAATGACCGGCTATACGGCGGACGAGGTGTTGGGCCGCAATTGCCGGTTCCTGCAGGGGCCCGACACCGATGCCGAGACGATCGCGGAAATCGGCGAGGCGATCCGCGAGCGCCGCGAGACCTCGGTCGAAATCCTAAATTACAAGAAGAACGGCAGCGCGTTCTGGAACGCGTTGTTCGTGTCGCCGGTGCTGGATGGCGATGGCGAGCTGCGATATTATTTTGCCTCGCAGCTCGACGTCACCCGCCGCCGCGATGCCGAGGAAGGGCTGCGGCAGGCGCAGAAGCTGGAGGCGGTCGGACAATTGACCGGCGGGATCGCGCATGACTTCAACAATCTGCTGACCGTCATTCAGGGGTTTACCGACGTCGTGCTGACCCAGGTCGAGCGCAGCAACGACAAGCCGATCGACCCCGCGCGAACCACCCGGTCGCTGCGTGCCGTGGTCGAGGCGGCGGAACGGGGTGCCGAACTGACCCGGCAACTCCTCGCCTTCTCGCGCAAGCAGAAGCTGTCGTGGCGCGTCACCAATATCGACGACCTGATCGCGAACCTGTTGCCGATGCTCAACCGCACGATCCGGTCAACGCCGATCGACATCGAGGTGAAGCGTTGCGGGAGCGACTGCAATGCCCGGATCGATCCCGTGCAGGCCGAAACCGCGATCCTCAACATCCTGATGAATGCCCGCGACGCCATGCCCGATGGTGGCACCGTAACGATCGCCGCCCAACACACCTGTATCGACGGCACCGACCCACGTTTTGCCGATGCGCGGCCCGGCCGATATATCGGCCTGTCGATCGCCGATACCGGCCCCGGCATGACCCCGGAGGTGCTGGCGCGGGCGACCGAGCCGTTCTTCACGACCCGGGATCAGGGCAAGGGCACCGGCCTTGGCCTGTCGATGGTCTATGGGTTCATGAAACAGTCGAACGGTGCGCTGCGGATCGAGTCCGTCGCGGGCAAGGGCACGACCGTCCACCTGCTGTTCCCGGCGGCCACCGATGCCGCCGAGCCGATCCGTCGTGGCCGGACGCAGGACGAACGCGACTCCCGCGGGGACGAAACGGTGCTGGTGGTCGAGGACCAGCGCGATATCGGCGATCTGGCCGAATCGATCCTGAACGATTTCGGCTATCGCGTCGTGCGCGCCGGCAACGGTCCCGAAGCGATCGACATTCTGGAACGCGGAACGGCGATCGACCTGTTGTTCACCGACCTGATCATGCCGGGCGGTATGAACGGGGTGATGCTGGCGCGCGAGGCGAAACGGCAGCGCCCCGACCTAAAGGTCCTGCTGACGACCGGCTATGCGGAAGCATCGATCGAGCGGGTCGATGCGCGTGGCACCGAGTTCGATCTGATCGGCAAACCGTATAAGCGCGCCGATCTGGCCGCCCGCATCCGGCAGGTGCTGGACAGCGCGACGGGGGCCGGTTGAACAAAACGCCAAGCCCTTTTACTGCAAGCGTTTCCCGCCGCGATGTTCGCCGCCGGGTCGCATCATGACCACGAAAGGCCACCCGTTGGCGACGACTGCCGATTTCGATGCGCCCAGGCGGCCCGATGCCCATTCGGTGTCCGATCTGGGACCGGACGTGACCGCGTGCGATCGCGAGCCGATCCATATTCCCGGCGCGATCCAGCCGCATGGCGTGCTGTTGATCGTCGATGCCGTCGAGGACCGGATCGTGGGCGGCGCGGGTGACGCAGCCGGATTGTTGGGCGATGCGTGGCTGGGCGGGCCGATCGGAACGCTGGTGGGGGCCGATGCCCTCGCCGTTCTGCAGTCGACCATCGTCGGGCCGGTATCGCTCGGGACGATCAACGACCGCGCGCTGTCGGTCGTCGCCAGTCGGGCTGGGACGTACTGGCTGATCGAGATCGAGCCGACCGCGCCCGGACGACCGGGGACCGACGATGCGTTGACCTGGATCGAGCATGGCGGCGAGGAATTCGCCCGCGCCGTCGATCTCGACGATCTGGGTGCGCGCGCCGCCGCGCTCTTTTCGCGCCTGACCGGGTTCGACCGGGTCATGATCTATCGCTTCCTCGACGATGATTCGGGCAAGGTCGTTGCCGAACGCCACGCCCCGGATATGGACGGGTTCCTGAACCACCACTTCCCCGCCTCCGACATTCCGCGGCAGGCGCGCGCGTTGTATGTCCGCAACCGGGTGCGGGTAATCCCCGAAGTCGGCTATACCCCCGCGCCGATCGCCGGGATCGACCCGGCGTTGCGTTCGATCGACCTGAGCGATGTCGGCCTGCGCGCGGTATCGCCGATCCATATCCAGTATCTGCACAATATGAGCGTCGCGGCGTCGGCATCGGTATCGATCGTCAAAGACGGCATGTTGTGGGGACTGGTCGCCTGCCACCATCGCAGCCCGCGCACCCTGTCGTCGCTACAGCGCAAGACGTGCGAACTGGTCGCGGCATCGTTCGCGCAGCAGGTGACCGCCAAGGAAGAAGCCGCCGAATATCGCGAACGGTTGCGGCTGCGCGCGGCCGAGGATGCGCTGGCGCAGCGGCTGGCACAGGACGGCGATCCCGATCAGCTCGCGGCGCTGATCGGTCCCGACCTGCAACGGATGCTGGGTGCCGACGGCTTCGCCCTGCAACGCGGTGCGGTATTGCATACGACCGGCCATGTCCCGGCGCGAGAGGATATCGACGACCTGTCGCGCTGGATCCGGCGGCAGGGCACGATCCTGACGCACAGCGCGGCGCTGGAACTGCGCCTGCCCGCCGCCCATGCGTATCGCAATCTGGCCAGCGGCATCCTCGCGATCACGCTGTCGGCCGACGAGCCGGTCGTGCTGATGTGGTTCCGTGCCGAGACGTTGCAGACGATCCAATGGGCCGGCAACCCGCACAAGGCGGTGAACGACACTCCCGACCAGCCGCTCAACCCCCGTGCGTCCTTTGCGGCGTGGAGCGAGGATATTCGCGGGCGCGCGCGGCCATGGACCCCGGCCGAGGTCGAGGCCGGGCACCGGTTGTCGCGGCTGTTGTTCGACATGCGCCAGCGGCGGCGGATCGGCGAGTTGAACCGCGAATTGTCGCGCGCGGTCACCGACAAGGATGCACTGCTGGCGCAACAGGACACGCTGATCAAGGAAGTGAACCACCGGGTGCAGAACAGCCTGCAACTGGTGGTCGCATTCCTCGCGATGCAGGCGACCGCGGAAAATGACGAGACGCTGACCCGCCACCTGGGCGAGGCCCAGCGGCGACTGTCGGCGGTCGCGCTGGTCCATCGCCGGCTCTATTCCGACGACGCCGTCACGGTCATCGACCTCGGCCGCTATATCGAGGATCTGCTGGCCGAGATGCAGTCGTCGATGGGGGACGAGTGGACCGGGCGACTGACCATGGACCTGTCGCCGATGCTGATTTCGGCCGACGCGGCGGTGCAGGTCGGGCTGGTGCTGGTCGAACTGGTCATCAATGCCCAGAAATATGCCTATGAAGGCAAGCCGGGGCCGATTTCGGTCTCGCTGGAGCGGTTCCGCAACCGCTTCCGCCTGACCGTCGCCGATCGTGGGCAGGGGCGGGTCGGCAACCGCACCGGATTCGGCACGCGGATGCTGACCGCGATGGTCAAGCGGCTCGACGGAGTGATCGAGGAAAACGACAACGCGCCGGGGTTGCGGTTTACCGTGTCGGCCCCGATCGCCGGGCCGGACGAGGTTTGAGGGCGGATTGCGGCAGAGGCAACCGGCTTCAGCTTATCGAAACGGAGCCGACCTTTCCCGACTGGGATGGTAAAACGGGAATCATCCTTTGCAGGCAACAGGCTCGATCAGGTCCCAGCGGTTGCCGTAGAGGTCTTCGAAGACGGCCACGATGCCATAAGGTTCTGATCGAGGTTCCTCAACGAAGCGGATACCCCGCTGCGTATAGGTAAGGTGGCCACGGGCAAAGTCATCCGTTTCAAGAAATAGGAACACGCGACCGCCACTCTGGTCGCCGATCGCATCACGTTGCCGGTCGTTGACGGCCCGCGCCAGTAACAATGCGCTCGTCGCACCATGCGGCGCGACCACGACCCATCGCTTGCCATCACCCAAGGCAGTATCTTCACGCACCTCAAAGCCGAGTTTCCCGACAAAAAAGGAGAGTGCGGTGTCATATTCGTCGACGAGGAGCGCGGTCATGTTCAAGTGCTGTGGCATTCGGTGAGGATGCCCTGATCCGGACGGACAGCCAACGCCCGTTTCCCATCTGGGAACCAGCAACGGGAATCCACCGGAATTTTCGGGCTTACGGAACATCGCGTCGATCGCGTTCCCAAAATCCGTTCCCGTTTCATTTTCCCGAAACGGCATGTCCCAAGCGGCAAACTGTGAATGTCAGACCGCACCGCCCACAAAAAGGGCGCGGCAGCCATTGGCCACCGCGCCCTTTCCGTAGCGCAATGCGCGCAGCCAATTACTCGGCCGCAGTCGCCTTGACCGGACGCGGATCGCGGCGTTCGGCGATACGCGCCGACTTGCCGGTACGACCGCGCAGATAATAGAGCTTCGCGCGCCGCACGACGCCGCGACGGACGACGTCGATCGAATCGATGTTCGGCGAATAGAGCGGGAAAACGCGCTCCACGCCTTCGCCGAAGCTCATCTTGCGGACGGTGAACGACGAACCCATGCCGGCGTTCGACCGGGCGATGCACACGCCTTCGTAATTCTGCACGCGGGTCCGCTCGCCTTCGACGACCTTCACACCGACCTTGAGGGTGTCACCGGCACGGAAATCGGGGATCGACTTCGATTCGAGGAACTTGGCGATCTGTTCCGCTTCGAGCGTCTGGAGGAGGTTCATGTCTTGTGACCTTCGTCTTGCTTGTGCGCGCCAGAGGGCGACTGAACCCGAGCGTCGACGTGACGCTCCCACAGGTCCGGCCGCCATAGCCGTGTATCGGATTCCGACCGTGACTTGCGCCACGCGGCGATCCGCGCATGATCCCCCGATCGCAACACTTCGGGGATCACGCGCCCTTCCCATTCATAGGGCCGGGTATATTGAGGATATTCGAGAAGGCCGCTTTCGAAGCTCTCCTCGATACCACTCGAAGCCGCGCCCATTACGCCGGGAAGCAGCCGAACGCAAGCGTCGAGCAGCACCAGCGCCCCCATTTCGCCGCCCGACAACACATAGTCACCGATCGCGACGGGCTCGATCGCGCGCGCCTCGAACAGGCGTTCGTCGAAGCCCTCGAACCGGCCGCACAGCACGATCGCGCCCGGCCCCGCCGCCAGCGCGCGCACCCGCCGCTGGGTCAGGGGGCGGCCGCGTGGCGTCATGGCGAGGATCGGGCGGCCGTCGGTCACGCTGTCCAGCGCGGCGGCCAGCACATCGGCGCGCAGCACCATCCCCGCCCCGCCCCCCGCCGGCGTATCGTCCACCGAGCGATGCCGGTCGGTCGCGAAGTCGCGAATCTGCACCGCGTCCAGCGACCAGCGTTCCTCGCGCAATGCCCGCCCGGCCAGCGACAAGCCGAGCGGCCCCGGAAACATTTCGGGATAGAGGGTCAGCACGGTCGCGGCAAAGGTCATGGGCACAGCCTGTGCCCGCAAGTCGCGGGGAACGAAACCCCATCCGCTTCATTTGCGCCCCATGCCGGCGACTGCCCCTACCCCCGATCCCGAGATCGTCGATTGCGTGATCGTCGGCGCCGGCCCTGCCGGACTGACCGCCGCCATCTATCTCGCCCGCTTCCATCTGCGGATCCGGATGTTCGATTGCGGGTCGAGCCGGGCGGCGATGATCCCCCGGACCCACAACCATGCCGGCTTTCCCGGCGGGATCGCTGGCAAGGACTTGCTGGCCCGGATGCACGAACAGGCACGGACCTTTGGCGCGACCTGCACGCCCGCCGCCGTGACCGCCATCGAGCGCGACGGCGACGATTTCCGCGTCACCACCGCCGATGGCGTGGTCGCGGCGCGCAGCGTGCTGCTGGCGACCGGGGTGGTCAATCATCGCCCACGGGGGCTGGACGACGACGTGCATGACGCCGCGCTCGCGCGGGGCCTGTTGCGCTATTGCCCGATCTGCGACGGCTATGAGGTGACCGACCGGCGGATCGGCGTGATCGGCACCAGCGGCCATGGCATGCGCGAGGCGCTGTTCCTTCGCGGCTACAGCGCCGACGTGACGCTGATCGCGCCGGACAGCGATCATCATCTCGACGATGCCTGTCGCGCTGCGCTGGACGATGCGGGGGTCCGCCGGGTCGACGGGCCGTGCGGGCGCTACCGCATCGACGGCGACCGGTTCGTGGTCGAGACGGCCGAGGGGGAGATGGCGTTCGACAGCGTCTATCCGGCGCTCGGTTCGCGCATCCGTTCCGAACTGGCGGTCGCCGCCGGTGCCAAGGCGACGGAGGATGGCTGCCTAGAGGTCGACGATCATCAGCGGACGTCCATTCCCGGCCTGTTCGCCGCCGGTGACGTGGTGAAGGGCCTCGACCAGATCAGCCATGCCATGGGCGAGGCGGGGGTTGCGGCGACGACGATCCGCAATCTCCTGAGCGAACGGCAGCCGCTTCGCCGGTGAGCCTTGGGCCGGGCGGGGCGTCATGCTACCGCCGCGTCATGTCCGTCGGTCTGTTCCTGCTCTTCGCCCTGCCCGCCGGTGTCGCGGGGCAATCGGTCGACCGCATCCTGGCCGCCGCCGCCGAACGCGAAGCCCGCCGGAACTGCACCGCGGCGCGCGACAACGAGGTCGTCGTCTGCGGCGATCCGGACCGCAATGCCCGATATCGCCTGCCCCTGCCCCGCGCCAAATCGCCCGCTGAGGAAGGCGCGGTGGCGGGCGACCCGGCACGGGCGTCGACGCAGGACCCGTTCCTGTCCGGATGCGGAATCTTTCGCGGTCAGCGTCGCTGCGGCAAGGCGGAGGCCGAAGCCTATGGCTATGGCGGCGGGCGCGATCCGGTGACGCTGGTCGGGCGGCTGGTCACGAAGCTTATCGATCCCGATGCCGAGGTCGGCCCGCCACCGACCATTCCCGATCCGAGGCGGTAAGCCACCGCTCCGGGACTTGATTGCCCCCCGTAACGATCATATTTGGCGGGGGTGACTCTCTCTCCGTTTCGCCAGATCTTCTACACCAGCCGGTGCGTGCCGGGCGTGGATGTCGATCAGATCGTCCAGCATTCTCGGCACAACAACGCGGTCGACGGCATCACTGGTCTGTTGTGGTACAAGGACGGCATCTTCCTGCAAGTCATCGAAGGGCCGGAGAGCAGCGTCGCGTCGACCTATGCCCGGATCGCCAAGGATTCCCGGCACGATTCGCTGACGATCCTGTCCGATCGCCCGGTCGAGGCACGCGAATTCGGTTATTGGAGCATGGAGCGTGCCGAACGGGGCAACGCCGATAGCGATGCGTTGCTGGCGCGGCTGGAGCGACGGCTGAACAACGCGCCCGACACGGTGCGGCAGGCGTTTACGGCCGCAGCCTTTCGCTGAACGGTCAGTCGGCGGCGAACAGCGCGTCGACGACCATCCGGTCACCATTCCATTCGGGTACCGCGTGCGGCTGCATCGGCACCATGAAGCGCTTGCCATCGGGCCGTTCGATTTCGATCACGTCCCCGGCACCGAAATCGTCGATCGCGACGACCTGTCCCAAGGCTTCGCCCTCGCTCGACACTACCGGCAATCCCAGCAGGTCGGCATGATAATATTCGCCCTCGCCCAGCGGAGGCAGCTGGTCGCGGCCGATCCATAACTCGGTACCGCGCATCGCCTCGGCCTTGGTCCGGTCGGGGATTTCACGGAATTTGCCGATCACGCCGTTGGTGGCGGGACGCACCGACACGAGGGTCAGTGCGCCGCCGTTCAGCGCCGGATAGGCCGACAGATCGTCGGTGAACAGCTTCAGCCGCACCTCGCCATTCAGCCCGTGCGCGCCGGCGATCGCCGCCAGCACGACACGGTTACGGTCCGCCGGCTCAGGCGTCGGGCGAGCCTTCGCAGCCGGCGGGGGCGTCGTCGCGGCCTTCGGCAGGTTCTTCCGCCGATTGGCCGAGGTTGATGGCGTCTTCGTCATGGTGCGGCTGCTGTTCGGGATCGATCATCGGTCATGCTCCTGGTCGGGTCGACCCGGAACGGATGACGCCGATCAAAGGGTGCCGGCACGTCCCGTAAGACGCACCGGCACGATAGGTCACGCTTCGGCGGTTTCGGCCGGTGCGGCGGCGGCTTCTTCAGCGGCCTTCGCCTTTTCGGCACGTTCCTCGGCGCGCTCGACGGCCTTCTCGCCCGGCTTGCCCTTGCTCGGGTTGTTGCGGGCAGCGCGTTCCTTCACGCCGGCCTTGTCGAGGAAACGGGCGACGCGGTCGGTCGGCTGCGCGCCGACGCTCAGCCAATGGGTCGCACGCTCGGCGTCGAGCACGACGCGCTTCTCGTCTTCCTTGCCCAGCAGCGGGTTGTAGGTGCCGATCTTCTCGATGAAGCGGCCGTCGCGCGGGCTGCGCGCATCGGCGACGACGATGCGGTAATACGGACGCTTCTTCGAGCCACCACGCGACAGACGGATGCTGATTGCCATTATTCTTCTTCCTTCGTTGGTTCGTGTAAGCCGGTTCCGACCGGCGATTACTTCTTCTTGATAAGGTTTTCGAAGCCGGGGGGCAGTTGCGGCATGCCGCCGCCCTTCCCGCCCATGCCGCCGCCAAGCCCCGGCAGGCCCGGCATTTCGCCACCCGCCTTGCTCATCAGGTCGCCAAGGCCGGGGCCGCCCAGCGCATTGCCGAGGCCGCCCATGCCGCCCTTGCCCAGCATCGACATCATGCCCTTGATTCCGCCCATCTTCTTGAGCTTCTTCATGGCTGACTGCATTTCCTGATGCATCTTCAGCAGCTTGTTGATGTCCTGCACCGTGGTGCCCGACCCCTTGGCGATGCGGATCTTGCGCTTGGCATTGATCAGTTCGGGCCTGGCGCGTTCCTTGACGGTCATCGACGTGATCATCGCGTCCATGCGCAGCAGGATCTTTTCATCGACCGCGCCGGACGCCATCGCCGCCTGCGCCTTCTTCATGCCCGGGATCATGCCGGCCAGCGCGCCCAGCCCCCCCATGCGCCGCATCTGCGCCAACTGTCCGCGCAGATCGTTCATGTCGAACTGACCCTTGGCAAGGCGACCGGCCATGCGCTCGGCGTCTTCGGCCTCGATCGACTGCGCGGCCTTTTCGACCAGCGAGACGACGTCGCCCATGCCGAGGATGCGGCCGGCGACGCGCTTGGGGTGGAACGGCTCGATCGCGTCGAGCTTTTCGCCCGTACCCGCAAATTTGATCGGCTTGCCGGTGACGGCACGCATCGACAGTGCGGCGCCACCGCGCGCATCGCCGTCCATCCGCGTCAGGATGACGCCGGTCAGCGGCACCTGTTCGGAAAAGTTCTGCGCGACGTTGACCGCATCCTGACCAGTCAGCGAGTCGACGACGAGCAGGATTTCGTTCGGCCGGGCGATGTCCGCCACGGCCTTCATCTCGTCCATCAGCGCCTGATCGACGTGCAGGCGGCCCGCCGTATCGAGCATGACGACGTCATAGCCCTGCAGCTTTGCCGATTGCAGCGCGCGCCGCGCGATATCGACCGGCTGCTGCCCCTGCACGATCGGCAGCGTCGCGACCTCGACCTGCGTGCCGAGGACCGCCAGCTGTTCCTGCGCCGCCGGACGATTGACGTCGAGCGACGCCATCATCACTTTCTTGCCCTCGCGCTTGGCGAGCAGCTTGGCGAGCTTGGCCGTCGTGGTGGTCTTGCCCGACCCCTGCAGGCCGACCAGCATCACGACCGCCGGCGGGGTGACCGCGACGTCGAGTTCGGCGGTGTCCGACCCCAGCATGTCGATCAGCGCGTCGTGCACGATCTTGACGACCTGCTGCCCCGGCGTGATCGACCGCAGGACATTCTGCCCGACGGCGGCCTCGGTCGCCTTCTCGACGAAATCGCGGGCGACCGGCAGCGCCACGTCCGCTTCGAGCAGGGCGACGCGGACTTCGCGCATCGCGGTGCGAACGTCGGCTTCGGTCAGCGCGCCGCGACCGCGCAAACGATCGAACACCCCTCCCAGCCGGTCACTCAGACTCTCGAACACGCTACCACTCCAGCCTTGCCACCTGAAAAACGCTCAAGCAAAACACGCCGGCGGACGAAACCTCGTCGGCCGGCGTCGCCCGTGGGCGGCAATGCTGAACGTCTCCTTGGCGGAAACGATCTGCGCCCGTACCCCGAAACTCGGTTGGGCGCAAGTCGTGGCGATCGGCGGCGCTTCGGGGGCGGACATTCGGTCGGCTTTAACCGCTTCTATACCGATCATCCTGATAAGCGATGCTGATGGAATGGGATCGTCAAAAAGGAACCGAGGGCATTGGCCCCGCCCTGGCGGAACCGCGGGAACGCGGCGAACGCTGGACGCTGGCGATCTGCGCCTCCGCCATCCTGCTGTTCGTGGGCCTTAGCTTCGCGGTCATATCGGGGCTGCTCGACCATCGGTTCTACGGCGGTGAGCCGGTCGCGCAGCCGCTGGTGACGGCATTGCTGATCAACGCCGCGCTGGTCATCTTCGGCTGGCGACGCCACCGCGCCGTCCGGGTCGAGATGCACGGCCGTTCCGCCGCCGAGGAGCGCGCGCGGATGCTGGCGTCGCGCGACCCGCTGACCGGCTTCCTCAACCGCCGCAGCCTTAGCGAAGCCGGTGCCGCGCTGCTGCGGTCGGCGACGAAGCGCGATCAGGCCGTGGCGCTGCTGATCGTCGATCTCGACCATTTCAAGATGGTCAACGACATGCACGGCCATGCCGCGGGCGACAGCGTGCTGCGCAACGTCGCGCTGGAAATCGCCGGCGCGATGCCGCCCGCGGCACTGACCGCCCGATTCGGGGGCGACGCCTTTGCCTGCGCCTTCGTGTTCGACGCACGCGATCCCTCGGTCGTCGAACGCATCGCCAACCGCGTCACCACCGCGCTGTCGCAACCGATCTTCGTCGACGACCTGCGCATCCATCTGAGCTGTTCGATCGGCATCGCCCGGTCGGACTTCGATGGCGGCGGCATCGACACGCTGCTGCGCTCTGCCGATATCGCGATGTATTCGGCGAAGAAATCGGGTCGCGGCGACTTCACCTGGTTCGACCGGGCGATGGAACATGCGTTGATCGACCGCAACGACATTGAAAGTGGCCTTCGCCTCGCCATCCCCGCCGGACAGGTCGTCCCGTATTTCGAACCACAGGTCGATCTGGCGACCGGCCGGTTGTGCGGGTTCGAGGTGCTGGCACGCTGGACGCATCCGACGCAGGGGCCGATTCCGCCCGATCGCTTCATTCCGGTGGCGGAGGAAGCCGGGCTGATCGGTGATCTGTCGCTGTCGATCATGCGACAGGCATTCGCCGCCGCGCGCGACTGGGATCCGGGCATCACCCTGTCGGTCAACATCTCGCCATGGCAGCTGCGCGACGCATGGCTGGCGCAGAAGATCATCAAGACGACCGTCGAATGCGGTTTCGCGCCCAACCGGCTGGAGATCGAGATCACCGAAAGCGCGTTGTTCGACAATCTGCCGCTGGCGCAGTCGATCGTCGGATCGCTCAAGAATCAGGGCGTGCGCCTGTCGCTCGACGATTTCGGTACCGGCTATTCGAGCCTAGCGCATCTGCGGGCACTGCCGTTCGACCGGATCAAGATCGACAAGAGCTTCGTCCTGTCGCTGCTCGACAATGCCGATTCGGCGGCGATCGTCCACGCGATCATCGGCCTTGGCGAAAGCCTGAACCTGCCGATCACCGCCGAGGGCGTCGAAACCGACGCGATCGCGGAGCGACTGGCCGCGCTGGGGTGCGCGAAGGCGCAGGGCTGGGCATATAGCCGGCCGCTGACCGTGGCCGACACGCGGCGGATGCTAGCCGCGCGCGGGCTGCTGCATAGCGGCGGATCGGCCGACGCCGACACGACCGACGTCACCAACCGGCGTCGGGCCGGGTGAGATAAGCGCGCTCCGCCTCGGTCGATTCCCGGCCGAGCGCGGCGTTGCGCGACGGATACCGACCATATTGCGCGAGGACCGCCGCATGATCGCGCGCGAATTGCAGGTTCAGCGGATTGCCGAGCGATTCGAAACAGCGCAGCGAGAATCGCGCCACCCCGGCGTCCTCGCAGTGCATCAGCGGCATGTAGAGAAACGAGCGTTCGAGCGGCGGAAATTCCCTATCGTCGCCGCGCGCAATCCCGATCAGTGCCAGTTCGAGCGCCAGCGGGTCGGCGGCGAACGCATCGGCGGTACCGCGATGGAGGTTGCGCGAAAACTGGTCGAGCAGGATTACCGCCGCCAATAGAGGATGCGCGTCCGCCCGCCACTCGGCGGCCTCGCTCGCCAGCACCGAGTCGCGCAAGCCGCCGAACCGGTCGGCGATCGTCGCGTCCAGCGCCGCATCCTTGGCGAAATGCCGGTCCGGCCCGACCTCGTCGAACCAGAAGTCGAGCACGCGCCGCGCGTTCGCGTGGACTTCGCGTGTCCCTGTCCCTAGATCACCGCCCATGCCATCCTCCGCTGGTCCCAACATCATCACGCTCGGCTGCCGGCTGAACATCGCCGAAAGCGATGCGATCCGCGGGTTGCTGGTCGACCGCGACGTGACCGTGGTCAATAGCTGTGCGGTCACCAACGACGCGGTAGCCGCCACCCGCCGCGCGATCCGCCGCGCCCGCCGCGACCGGCCGACGGGGGCATTGATCGTCACCGGCTGCGCGGCGCAGATCGATCCGGCAAGTTTCGCGGCGATGCCCGAAGTCGACCGGGTCATCGGCAATTCGGACAAGCTGAACCCGGCAGCGTGGGGCTCCACCGATCCGGTCGTGGTCCGCGACATCGCCCGTGTCCTCGACACCGCGCCGCAACTGGCCGGCGGGTTCGAAGGGCAGACCCGCGCCTTTGTCGAGGTGCAGAACGGGTGCGACCACCGCTGCACCTTCTGCGCGATCCCAGCCGGTCGTGGCCCCTCGCGATCGGCGACGATCGATGACGTAGTGGCGCAGGTCGCCGGCCTCGTTTTGGCTGGTCATGCCGAAATCGTGCTGACCGGTGTCGACGTGTCGAGCTATGGCGACGACCTGTCCGATACCCCGAAACTGGGCGATCTGGTCGAGGCGATCCTTGCCCGCAGCGGCTTGCGACGGCTGCGGCTATCCTCACTCGATCCGGCAGTGTTCGATCCCAAGCTGTTCGAATTGTTGACGCAAGAGCCACGCGTCATGCCGCACGCCCATCTATCGTTTCAAGCCGGCGACGACATGATCCTCAAGCGGATGCGCCGCCGCCACAGCCGCGCCGATGCGGTCGCGCTGGTCGATCGATTGAAGACGGCGCGCGGAGAAATCGCGATCGGTGCCGATCTCATCGCCGGCTTCCCGACCGAGGACGATGCGATGGCGGCGAACACGCTCTCGCTGATCGACGATTGCGATATCGTCCACGCCCATGTCTTTCCCTACAGCCCGCGCGCGCGTACCCCGGCGGCTCGAATGCCGCAGGTGCCGCCGCCGATCGGCAAGGCGCGCGCGCAGGCGTTACGCGCCGCCGCCGAACGCCGCCACCGCGACTGGCTGCAACGGCAGGTCGGTACCACCGCCGACATCCTCGTCGAACGCCCCGGCACGCGCGGGCACAGCCCCGGTTTCGCCGATGTTTCGCTTCCCCCCTGCCCGCCCGGTGCGATCGTGACCGCGCGGCTGATCCATATCGAAGGCAATCAGTTGATCGGAATGCCCCTATGAGCCTTTCGTGGCACGAACGCCTGCTCGGCGGCCTCAAGAAGACCTCCGACCGGTTGACCGGCAATCTAGTCGGCCTGTCCGCCGCGCGGCTCGACGACGCGCAACTCGACGATATCGAGGAAGCGCTGATCGCCTCCGACCTCGGCCCCGCCACTGCCGCGCGAGTCCGCCAGCGCCTCGCCGAAGGGCAATATGAGCGCAACATGGAGGAACTCGGCATCCGGCTGGTCGTCGCCGAGGAGATCGAAAAGGTCTTAACACCGGTTGCCAAGCCACTGGAAATCGAAGCCTTTCCACGACCGCAGGTCATTCTGGTCATCGGCGTCAACGGATCGGGCAAGACCACCACCATCGCCAAGCTCGCCAAGACACTGGTCGAGCAGGATTACGGCGTGATGCTGGCGGCGGGCGACACGTTTCGCGCTGCCGCCATCGGTCAGCTCAGGACCTGGGCCGAGCGGATCGGTGTGCCGATCGTCAGCGGGGCCGAGGGCGGCGACGCGGCAGGCATCGTTTATGAAGCGGTCAAGCAGGCGACGGCGACCGGCATCGACGTGCTGATCGTCGACACCGCCGGCCGTCTGCAAAACAAGCGCGAACTGATGGACGAACTTGCCAAGGTCCGCCGCGTCCTCGGCCGCCTGAACCCGGCAGCCCCGCACGACGTCGTCCTCGTGCTCGACGCGACGACGGGTCAGAATGCGCTGAACCAGATCGACGTGTTCAAGGAGATGGCGGGCGTCACCGGTCTCGTCATGACCAAGCTGGACGGCACCGCGCGCGGCGGCGTGCTGGTCGCGGCGGCGGAACGGTTCGGGCTGCCGATCCATGCAATCGGAGTCGGCGAGACCGCCGACGACCTGCGCGGGTTCGACGCCAACGAAGTTTCCCGGATCATCGCCGGTGTCGAACGGGTGCGCAAATGACCGTCAATCGCAAGCCCACCTCGCCGCTGTTCCGCATGGCGCTCGATTACGGGCCGCTGGTGGTGTTCTTCGTCGCCAATCTGCTGGCGGGCAAGATCGGCCTTCCCGACATGATCGATTCGCTGGCGCAGGTCATCATCGCCAGCGCCGCGTTCATGATCGCCAGCGTGATCGCGATCATCGTGTCGAAATGGAAGACCGGCCATATCTCGCCGATGCTGTGGCTGTCAGCGGGGCTGGTCGTCGTGTTCGGCGCGCTGACGCTGTATTTCCGCGACGATACCTTCATCAAGATGAAGCCGACGATCGTCTATGCGATGTTCTCGGCGATCCTGACGTTTGGCCTCGTCACCGGGCGGCCGTTGCTGCAACAATTGCTGGAAACCGCCTATCCGGGGCTGAGTGCGCTTGGCTGGCGCAAGCTGACGATCAACTGGGCGGCGTTCTTCGCGTTCATGGCGGTGCTGAACGAGGTCGTCTGGCGGCATTCGACCTGGGATTTCTGGGTCGGGTTCAAGCTGTGGGGCGCGGTCCCGCTGACGCTGCTGTTCGCGCTGGCGAATATTCCGATGCTGTTGCGCAACGGCCTGCAAATGGAAAAGGACGCACCGCTGCCCCCGGCGGACTGAATCTCCCTCTCCCCTTCAGGGGAGAGGGCCGGGGAGAGGGGGAGTCGCGGGCGTCGTGCGCATGAAAAAGGGGGCTGCCCTCGCGGACAGCCCCCTCTCCCAACCCTCTCCCCTGAAGGGGAGAGGGCTTTGCGGCTTACTTCACCGCTGCGTCGTAACGCTGGCCGACCTTGTCCCAGTCGACCACGTCCCACCACGCCTTCAGATACGCCGGACGCGCATTGCGGTACGTGATGTAATAGGCGTGTTCCCACACATCGTTGCCGAGGATCGGCGTGCCCTTGACCGGGGCAACGTCCATCAGCGGGTTGTCCTGGTTCGGGGTCGAGGTGATGGCCAGCTTGCCGTCCTGACCGACGATCAGCCACGCCCAGCCCGACCCGAACTGGTTCGCGCCCGCCGTGTTGAACTGCTCCTTGAGCGCATCCAGCCCGCCAAACTGGTCGTCGATCGCATCCTTCAGCGCGCCCGACGGCTGCGAACCGCCGCCCTTCATCGTTTCCCAGAAAAAGGTGTGATTCCAGAAGCCGCCGCCATTGTTGCGCAACTTGGCCGAACCGCTGCCGATATTGGCCAGCAGCTCTTCGATCGACTTGCCTTCGAGGCTCGCATCTTCCGACACGGCTTCGTTCAGCTTGTCGGTATAGGCCTGATGATGCTTGTCGTGGTGCAGCGTCATCGTTTCCTTGTCGATGGTCGGCTCCAGCGCATCATAGGCATAGGGCAGCGGCGGAAGTTCGAACGCCATGGCAATCCTCCTTGGGTAACAAAGAACTCGTGCGACCGAACGCCGTACGCGCCGCTTGGCTCCGATCGTTACGCCGGCGAACCCATAGGCGGGCCGGGCGGTGGCGAAAAGGGGTCAGCCGCCCTGCCCGAGCATGCCGTGCCGCTTCAGCGCGTGGCGCAACTGGTCATAGGTCAGCCCGATCGCATCGGCGCAGTTGCGCTGGTTATAGCGCGCCTCCGCCATCGCCCGCGTCAACAGCTGCCGTTCGAACCGGTTGACCCGCGTCTTGAAATCCTCGCCGCAATCGTCCGGAGCAGCCGGTTCGGCCACCGGCGCACCCGCTACCGGAGCGGCAGCACCGGCAGCTGCGGTGGCACCGCCTCGCGGGCGGAAGGGTGAGGCGAACGGATCGACCTCGATCAGATCGATCGCCCCCGGCCGTTCCCAGCGATAGACCGAGCGTTCGACCGCATTGCGCAGCTCGCGGACATTGCCCGGCCAGCGATGCTCCATCAGCTGGTCGACGGCGTTGGGGCCGAACCCGACCCATTCGTCGCGCCCGATCTCCGCCGCCATGCGACGCCCGAAGAAATCGGCGAGCACCATGATGTCCCCCGGCCGTGCGCGCAGCGGCGGCAGTGTCACCACTTCGAAGCTCAACCGGTCGAGCAGATCGGCGCGGAACGTCCCGCACTCGACCCGGTCGGGCAGATGTTCGTTGGTCGCCGCGACGATGCGGACGTCGACCCGGATCGGCCGCGACGATCCGATGCGGGTTACCTCGCCATATTCGACCGCGCGCAACAGCCGTTCCTGCGCCCCCATCGACAGCGTGCCCAGTTCGTCGAGGAACAACGTGCCGCCATCGGCTTCCTCGAACCGCCCCGTCCGTGCCTTGGTCGCGCCGGTGAACGCGCCCGCCTCGTGCCCGAACAATTCGGCCTCGATCAGCGTTTCGGGCAGCGCGGCACAGTTCATCACCACCAGCGGTTGATCCCAGCGCGCCGACAGGCGGTGGAGCCGTTCGGCCACCAACTCCTTGCCGGTCCCCCGTTCGCCGATCACCAGCACCGGGCGATCGAGCGCCGCGGCCCGGCTGGCCCGTTCGAGGGCATCTAAAAACGGACCGGACTGGCCGACGACCTGGGTTGCGCGCTCCATGCCGATCATGTGGCGTATTTTCCCAATAATTCGCAAGAGGCCAAATGCCAGAGGACATCCAATCCCCGGAAAGTGACGTAAATCCGTCATTTTCGAAATTGGCACGGCTCCTGCAGAGTAGTCAGCAAGCCCGACACAGGGCGCAGAACACAAGGCTTCAGGGAGTTTTCCTCATGCGCAACCAATCGAACCTCTCGCTCTCGCAATCGGTCGCCAGCATGGCCGCCGCGCTGCTGGTGAGCCTGTTCGTCCTTGGCGCGACGACCACGACCGGTCCGACCGCCGCCACCCATGCCACCGCGCCAATCGCGTAAGGTGGCAGGCCGGGGCGGTTCTGCCCCGTTCCGTCCCGGCCACCCGAGAATTCTTCAGGAGTAACCGATGGGTATTTTCTCCCGCACCCGCGACATCATCGCTGCCAACGTCACCGACCTGCTCGACAAGGCCGAGGATCCGGCGAAGATGATCCGCATGATCATCCTTGAAATGGAGGAAACGCTGGTCGAGGTCCGCGCCTCTGCCGCGCGCACCATCGCCGACCAGAAGGAAATGCGCCGCCATATCGGCAAGCTGGACAAGCTGCAGGAAAACTGGACCGAAAAGGCCGAACTGGCGCTGAGCAAGGACCGCGAGGATCTGGCCAAGGCAGCACTGGTCGAACGACAGAAGGCGGTCGACATGGCCGAACAGCTCAACAGTGAGATCGTCGTGCTCGACGACGCGCTGCGCGCTTCGGAAGTCGATATCGCCAAGCTCCAGAGCAAGCTGCGCGAGGCGCGGACCCGGCAGAGCGCCATCCAGACGCGGATGGAAACCGCCAACAACCGCACCAAGCTGCGCGAGATGTATGCCGGCAGCAAGACCGCCGACGCCTTTAGCCGCTTCGACGTGCTGGAACGCCGTGCCGATCTGGCCGAAGGTCGCGCCGACGCCGCCGGCATGGGCCAGCCGGGCAAGAGCCTTGAGGAAGAGATCGCCGAACTGCGGTCGTCCGACAAGATCGATGCCGAACTGGCCGCGCTGAAGGCGCGGCTCAACCGGGAGGGCTGAGCGTGGAGGATTTCTTCGGCATCGCCGTGCCGCTCGGCGTCCTCTTCATCGGACTGCCGTGGCTGATCCTCCACTATATCACCAAGTGGAAACAGTCGCCGTCGCTGACCAACGAGGACGAGCGACTGCTCGACGACATGCACCTCACCGCCCGCCGGCTCGAGGAGCGGCTCCAGACGATCGAGCGGATCATCGCCGCCGATCATCCGGACTTCCGCCCCGCCGACCGCGACCTGCCCACCCGCGATTATCGCGACAACGACTTTAACCGGAGGCTCTGATGTCCAGCGCACGCACCAAATTCTATGTCGACAAGGCGAATGGCAAGGTGTCGGGCGTGTGCGCCGGCATCGCCGACTACACCGGTGTCGAGGTCATGTGGATCCGCATCGGCACGGTGTTGCTGACGCTGGCCGGTGGCTTCCCCTGGACAGTGATCGCCTATTTCATGATCGCCTGGATGGCGCAGAAAAAGCCGGTCGGCCTGTACGAAAGCCGCGAGGACGAGAAATTCTGGCAGGGCGTACGGTCGAACCCGACCCGCACCGCGTCGGAAATGCGATCGACGTTCCGCGACATCGACCGTCGCCTCGCCGATATCGAAATGTACTATACCAGCCGCAACACCCGTCTGGCGGACGAGATCGACAGCCTGCGCTGAACCGATCCCCGCCGGGGCCGATGAGGGAGAGAGACGATGAATTGGGGTGGACCGGGGTTCGTGCTGGCGATCATCGCGATCGTCATGGTCGCGAGCATCGTCAAGACCGCGATCCGTGCGAAGCACGGTTATCCGCTGGACGACGAAGGATGCGAAGGCAAACGCAAGGGCAGGCGCCGCCATGAACAGATCGACGCGATCCGGCAGGCGCAGCTGATGGCGCAGCAGAACGAACAGTTGCAGGGCAAGGTCCTGCGCCTCGAAGAGCGCATCGCCGTTCTCGAACGCATCGCCACCGATCCCGCCACCCGCACCGCCCGCGAAATCGACGCGCTGCGCTGAACCGATCAGGAGTACCGATCATGCCTCCCACAACCCTCATCGTGATCGCCGCAGTCGTCGGCCTCTCCGCCATCGGCGGCTGGATCTTCACCACGTGGCTCCGCGTCAAGAACGGCTACCCCCTCGACGGCGCATGGGGACAGGCGATCTATCCGAAGCGCGACGACGAAACAGTCGAACGGGTGAAGCTGCTGAGCCAGGAAAACGCCCGGCTCAAGGCCGAACTGGGTTCGATCAAGGACCGGCTCGCCAATGTCGAGCGGATCGTGACCGACAGTTCGCATGGGCTCGACCGCGAGATCGAGTTGTTGCGCGGCCGGACGAACTGAAAGGAACGACCATGAGCCCGCTCTGGATTCCCATTCTCGGCGTGTCGATCCCGGTCATCGCGATCCTCGCCAACCACGTCTTCAAACCCTGGATGGCGCTGAAGGAACGCGAACTCGAAATCCGCGGCACGGAAACCGCCGAGAAGGCAGCGCAATATGCCGCCCAGACCGAACGGCTGGAACAGCGCGTCCGCGTCCTCGAACGGATCATCACCGATCGCGGCGTCGACCTGTCCGACGAGATCGAGCGCCTCCGCGACAAACCGCTCAACTGACAAACCCGACGAGAAGGGCAGTCCGATGAACCTTACTTTTACCCTCGCACTCGCCGCCACCACCCTTGCCGCCGTCGCGATCGTATCGGTCACGATGCTGTCGGGCTGGCGCGGCTGGCTGGCGCTGCAACAGCAACGGCTTGGCGACAAACCGATGACCCAGCCCGCCCCCAATGTCGGCACCCGGATCGAAATCGCCGACCTCAAGGAACGCATCCGCAAGCTCGAAGCGATCGCCGCCGGGGTGGAACTCTGACGTCGAATGCCTATAGCGGCGTCATGCAGAGCATCGACGATATCCGCGAAGAATATGAATTCCTAGACGGCGACGACCGCTACCGGTTGCTGATCGACCTGGGTCGGCAACTGGAGCCGATGCCCGATCCCCTCAAGACCGATGCGACGCTGGTGCGCGGTTGTTCGGCATCGGTCTGGGTATATCCGCAGCAACAGGCCAACGGCACGCTCCACTTCCTCGCCGACAGCAACGCTGCGATCACCAAGGGGATCATCGCACTGGTGCTGGCGACCGTGCAGGATCGCGAAGCACCAACGATCCTGTCCACCGATATCGACGCGACCCTCGCCCCGTTCGACCTGCGCAACCAGTTGAGTTCGAACCGGACGCAGGGGATACCGAACATGATCGCGCTGATCCGGGAGACGGCGGCGCGGCTGGCGTGACGCGACTGGCGGCCGGTGCCGCCTTTCGTTAGCATCGCGCCGAACGCCGACAGAACCGGCAAGTCCGGGGGGAGTGCCGTTGGCATGAAGCACGTGCGATGGATAAACCCTCTGCTGTTCGCCGGACTGGTCGCCGTACCCTTGCCCGGACAGACCCCTGCTCCGCCTGACGCGACTGCCGATGACGAGATCGTCGTCATCGCCCGCAAGCTGCGCAAGGTGCGGCTGAACTACGCGACGCGCGGGCAATGGGTGACGAAATGCGAAGCCGAGGTGTCGAGTGGCGATCCCCGCATCGACCGGATCATGTGCGCGATCGTGAAGGCCTGCGTTCGCGAGGGCAATCGCGAGGTGAAGGAAACGCAAGCCTGCGTCGCCGGCCGGATCGACCAACTGGTCGACGGCGTACCTGCCCCGGTTGGCGTTGCCGCTGCACCGCCGCCCCCGGACCTGCCGCCTGTAGCGCAAAGCACTGCGCCGATGTCGAACAGCGGGGGGTCGGATATCGTCGTCCGCGGTGCGCCGGCCGATATCGTCGTGGTGGGTAATATCCCCTCGCTGCGTGGCGGCCTGTGGCAGTTCCGGCGCAGCGCGACGCTCGCCCTCGCCGGCGGCGGCGGCGCGCGCCCGGTACGGTTTACCCAGTGCTTGCCCGACGGCACGATCGAAGCGACGCTGCGGCGCGCTGCAGGGGAAGGCAACATGATGACCGGCCTTCTCGCCGGGGCGCAGTGCGGGCGGCTGCGGACGAAGATGGCCAACGGCCGCATCGATGCGTCGCGCTCGTGCATCAATGCCCGGACCCAGCGCCGGCTGGAAATGACCGGTCGCTACGATAAACGACAGCTGACGCTGAACTATGTCATCGAACAGGATCAGGACGGCCCGGAACGTGGCGGGGGCGCGGGCTGGAACCCCGCGAGACAGGTCGGCTATCGCTGGCAGGTCAGCGCCACCCGGATCGGCGAATGTCCGGTCAAGGAACGGCGCGACGAGGTGAACATGAACGAGGCGATCCTCGCGCTGTTCTCCGAATACGGCCCGAGCGACTCAGGCGCCCTGATCGAGCCCTAACCGAGCCGCCACCGCGTCCAGATCATCGCCCGGCCGCACCAGCAGCCAGTCCCCCGGCCGTTCGCTGTCGACAACGACCACCGCGCCCTTGGGACACACGTCGAGGCACTTCACCTCGACCACGCCCGCCGCGGCCTTCGGACCGTTCTTCAGCTTCAGATGCTTGCGCAATGCCTTCGCCAGCGGTTTGCCACCGTCACCGAAGCCACCGTCCAGCTTCTTCGAACATTTGGCGCAGACCAGCACGGCCTTGTCCCAGCGCGACCGGACGCCGGTCCTCACGCGAGCGCCCTCACGCCGGTTTCCAGTTCCGCCGTTCCTCGGCGGTCCGCAGCACGTCATAGGCCGCCTGGATCGCGTGGAATTTCTTCGCTGCCTCGGCATCGCCGGGCCGGACATCGGGGTGGTTCACCTTGGCCAGCTTGCGCCATGCCAGCCGGATCGTGTCGAAATCGGCGTCGGGATCGCATTCGAGGACGTCGAGCGCGCGCATTTCGTCGCGCGAACGCGTGCCATCGCCCGACCCGGCCCAGGCATTCGATGCCGATGCCGCATAGCCGTTGGCGGTGCGGCGTTCGTCCGCTTCCCGCGCCTTGGCCTCTTCCTCGTTCAGCCCTTCGAAGTAATTCCAGCCCTTGTTATATTCGGCCGCGTGCGCTTCGCAGAAATACCAGCGATCGGGGCTGTTGGGCGATTTGGGCGCGGGGCATTTGCCGGGTTCGGTGCAGCCATGGCGATCGCACAGCTTCACCGTCTGGGCCTCGCGGCCCTCGCTGTACCCCCGCCAGCGGGGAAAGCCCCAGTCGTTCGATCGCGTATATCTTGCCATTGTTGTCGAAATAAGCCGCCATGCGCCCCACGCAACCCATTGCCGCGCGCGAATGTCAGAGGGTCTGTAAGCCGGGTTCTGTCCACCTGCATGAAACAGGATAGGCGACCATTCCTCTTGGACGACGCTTGCGCGCCGTCTCCAGCAACCAACCCGGGCAGCGGGCCGGAACATGCCCCGAAGCGCTTGCGCGCTTCATGCCGCCCCTATTCGGTCTTGCTCCCGGTGGGGTTTGCCATGCCGCTGCTGTTACCAGCCGCGCGGTGCGCTCTTACCGCACCCTTTCACCGTAACCCGGCCGAAGCCAAAGGCCGTCTGCTCTCTGTGGCACTGTCCCTGAACCCCCGGCCGAAGCCGAAAGCCCGCCGGGCGTTACCCGGCACCGTCGTTTCCGTGGAGCCCGGACTTTCCTCGGCACGCATGACACGTGACGCGGCCGCCCGACCCTCTGACGCGCCTGCTCCTAGCGGACGGAGCGCGCCGGTTCAATCGTCGCCTTGCGGCTTGGGCAGCAACAGCGCCAGCAACAGCATGCGACATTCGCCATCGGCGATGCCGTCGATCATTTCGGGCCGGAAGCGCCGCTGGAACGCGGTGATCGCCGCATGCCGGTCGGACACGTCATATCCAAAGCGTTCGAGTGCCAGCAGGAACCCGGCATCGCTCCATCCCGGGTCCATCAGATTGCGGGTCGGCCGGGGCAGCGCGAGGCGCAGGCGGGCGAGCAGGTTCCACGGGAACAGCTCGCCCGGGTCCTGCTTGCGCGCCGGAGCGATATCCGAATGGCCGACGACATTGCCGCGCGTGATCTGGTGCCGGTCCTTGATGTCATGGACCAGCGGGATCAGCGCATCGATCTGCGCCTCCGGAAAACTACGATAGCCGAATTCGTGACCGGGATTGACCAGTTCGATGCCGATTGATGCGCTGTTGACGTCGGTGACCCCGCGCCAGTGCGACTTGCCGGCATGCCATGCGCGCTTGTCCTCGGCGACCAGCCGGTGGATCGTGCCGTCTTCATCGATGACGTAATGCGCCGACACTTCGGCCTGTGGATCGGTCAGCCGCGCGATCGCCGACGCCGCGTCGGCCATGCCCGTATAATGCAGCACCAGCATGGTGACGGGCAGCAAGCGTTCGCCGAAGTTCGGCGACGGCGTCTCGATCATCTGCACGCGACTCTTTCCCCTCACGCCACTGCGTCCCGATTGCGGCGGGACGCGGGGAAAGGCAAGGTCAGTGCGCCGCCGGCCGGTACAGTCCGCGATAACGCTCCGACGGCACCAGCGCGTCGGTATGGCCAATCACCGTCTCGCCCGCGCCCAGCACGAGCAACGCGCCGGGGCGCATGACGCCGGCGATCCGGTTGAGCACCTGCCCCCGCATCGCCGGCGAGAGATACATCAGCACGTTGCGACACAGCACGATATCGAATTTGCCCCCCGGCATCGGATCGGCGATCAGGTTCTGCTGCCCGTACAGCAGGCGGAACCGCAGTTCGGCCTTCGCTTCCCACAGGTCGTCGCGCGGTTCGAACCACTGCATCATCCGCCGGATCGGCAGCCCGCGCTGGATCTCGAACTGAGTATAACGGGCCTCGCGCGCGCGCATCAGGGCGCGCAGCGAAATGTCGGTCGCCCGGATTTCCGGCAGCTGGATCCCCGTCCGCTCGCTCGCCTCGGCGAACAGCATCGCCATCGACAACGGCTCCTGCCCGGTGGAGCACGCCGCCGACCAGACCCGCAGCCGGCGCGGAGCATCGGCGACCATGTCGATCGCCGCCTGCACGACCGTGTCGAGCGTCGCCGCGTCGCGAAAGAAGGACGTTTCCTGATTGAGCAGCGCATCGACGACCAGATCGGCCAGCCCGCCCTCGTTCGATCCCCGGCCGTTGATCCGCGCCACCAGTTCGTCGAGCGTGGTCAGCCCGCGTTCGCGCAGCATCGGCTGCAGCGCGCTGTCGATCCGCCATGCGCGCCCGGCGTCGAGCTGCTGCCCGGTCCGCTGTTCGAGCAGCGCGACGATCGCGTTGGCGGCGGAGCCGAGCGGCCCGGCGGGGCGCGGCGCGGTCATGCCGGCCGCCGCCGGCGCGCGACGAACGCCCCCAGTTGCGCCGGGGTACCGATCGTGTTGGCCAGCCCCGCCTCGGCCACCGCCCCCGGCATTCCCCATACGACCGAACTCGCCTGATCCTGCACCGCGACGATCCCCCCTGCCGCCCGGATATTCGCGGCGCCCCGCGCACCGTCGCGACCCATGCCCGACAGGACGATCGCCAACGCGCGTGCGCCATATACCTGCGCCACCGAATCGAACATCGGATCGACCGACGGCATGCATCCGCTGATCGACGGCGACCGGTCGAGCCGGGTCGCGGCACCTTCGCTGGTCGGCACCACCCGGATATGCGCGTCGCCGGGTGCGACGATCAGCCGCCCGCGCTGGATGCGCAGGCTGTCGCGCGCGACATCCACCGGACGCCGCGCCAGCCCGGCCAGCTGCTGCGCGAAATAGTCGGTGAACGTTCCCGGCAGATGCTGGGTGACCAGGATCGGCAGGTCGAGATCGGGCGGGATCGCCGCCAGCAGCGGGGCCAGCGCGTGGATACCGCCGGTCGACGCGCCGATCGCTATGATGTCGAACGCATCGCTGCGGCGGGTGGCACCGGTGCCGGTTCCCCGCGGTACCGTCCGCATTACCCGTTCGATCAGCGCCGCCAGCCTCGTCCCAAACCCGCCGGCCAGCGGCGACGATTCGGGCTTGGCCAGCGTCGCCGCCGCCCCCAGCGACAGCGCGTGGCACGCCGCCGGCGACCCGTCGGCGCAATCGCCCGACAGGACGATGACCCGCACCCCCGGTGCCGCCGCCATCAGGTCGGGCAGGCCCGACAGGCCATCGATGCCGGGCAGGTTGATGTCGAGGAGGATCAGATCGGCAGGTTGTGCCGCCAGGCTGCCGGTCGCCTGTGCGATGCCCCCGACCGCGGCGACGACCCGGTGGCCGGGCATCGCATCGACGATCCGGGCCAGCACCGCCCGGGTGACCGCCGAATCGTCGACGATCAGGATCCGGACGACCGTTCCGTCGGCTGCGGTAGGGGTGAACGGCGCGTTCACGGGCTGTATTCGGATCGGATCAGGCGACGCCGACGATCTGCAGCTTGCTTTCCAGCGTCTCGCGATCGAACGGCTTCATCACATATTCGTCGGCCCCGGCCTCGATCGCGGCGCGGATATAGGCCATGCCGTTCTCGGTCGTGCAGAACACGACCTTGGGCTGCATGCCGCCCTCGCTCTGGCGCAACGCGCGCAGGAAATCCATGCCGCTCATCACGGGCATGTTCCAGTCGAGCAGGATCACGTCGGGCTGCGCCTTGGCACATTGGTCGAGCGCCTCGCGGCCGTCCCCTGCCTCGCGCACCTCGAACTGGAGCGTTTCGAGAATGTGCCGGGCGACCTTGCGGATCACCTTCGAATCATCGACGACCAGGCAACTCTTCATCACGATACCCCATCTTGATACGCCCGGGTGTACCCCGTGCGCGTAACCACCGCGTTAATGCTCACGCCGCCGCGCGTCCCGCATCGGCCGCACGGGCGACGATGGCGGGCAGGTCGAGGATCAGGACGGCACGCCCGTCCTGTTCGATCAGGCCGTTAGCGATCGCCGCCCAGCCCGCCCCCGGCAACAGCCCGGCGGACAGGGGTTTCGGCACGAAACGATGCGCATCGTCCAGCGTATCGACCAGCAACGCGTAATGATGCCCGTCGACCTGCGTAACTACCGCGCGCCGCCGTTTCGCCGGGGGTGGCACGGGATCGATCACGATCGCGGTATCGATCACTGTCACCACCCGGCTGCGCAGCGCCGCCAGTCCTCGCACCGCGGGCGCGGTGCGCGCGACCGACGTGATCTCGCCGATATCGACCACCGATTCGACATGGTCGGACCGGATCGCGACATCCTGTCCGACGATGGTGGCCAGCAGGAACAATTCACTCACGCATATCCTCCCGCCGCCATGCGCAGCGCGCGCAGCACGCCTTCGCGATCGTATCGATAGATGCTGCCGTCGCCGATATCGGCAGGCGACGCGCGCAGCCGCACGACCGGCACGTCGGCGGCGGGGGCCGGCACCGCGATATCGGCCTGCGCTAGGACCAGCGTCGGCCGCTCGCCCGCATCGACCCGCTCGACGATCTGATATCCGGCCTGCTCCAGCATCGGCCGGAGGAACGCCCGCATCCATCCGCTGCCGCCATCCGCCAACAGGCACGTCGGCCGGCTGCGTGCGATCAGCGCCGACGCCGCCTCGCGCACATGGCGTTCGAACAGCCACAGCGGATCGACCTGTTCGATCTGCTCGCCGTCGAGCAACACGATCCCGGCGATCGGACCCGGCACGTCTCCGACCGGGGCCAGTTCGGGCAGCATCACGATATCGACGGCATCGACGATCGCATAGGCGACCTCCATCACCCCGTCGGTCAGGCGCAGTACGGTCGTCACCCGGCCGATCGCCGTCAGATCGCTCGCCTCGGCCGGCACAATCCGCCCGTCGATCGCCAGCCGGATGCGCCCGGCACTTTGCTGGAGCGATCCGGCACGGATACGTTCGATCCGGTCGATCACCGCCAGCGGAATGACCCGCTGCCGCCCGTCCAGATCGTTGAACAGCAGCGCGGTGACCCGGTCGTCGACCTCCGCCGCTTCCTCCGCCTCGATCTCCAGATCCATGGCGTCGGCAAAGCTCAGCCCGGCCGCCTGCGCCACCCCGGCGCAATCGAGCATCAGCATCGGCCGCCCGGTGTCGGGCAGCGTCTGTCCGGCATACAGCCCCGTCGCCATCACCGCCGGCGCGGCGGGCTTGACCACCAGTTCCTCGGTATCGAGCACTTCGTCGACCGCGATCGCGAAGTCGCCCGCGCCGATCGTCACCACCACCAGCATCTTGGGTGCCGCGGGCGTGTCGGCCGCGACGCCGATGACGTCGCACAGGTCGACGACCGGGATACGCCGGTCGCGGATGCGGGCGATCCGGTTGTCGCCCAACTGGTCGACGCGGATATTGGCGGCGCGTTCGTTGACGATCTCGCCGATCGTCTGGCGCGAAACGGCGAAGCGATGGCTGCCCGCCCGCACCACGATCGTCGACACGATCGACAGCGTCAGCGGTACCTGTACCGCGATGCGCAGCCCCCGCCCCGGCTTGTTGTCCAGCGTGATCCGCCCGCCGATCTGGTCGATCGCGGCGCGCACCACGTCCATGCCGACGCCGCGCCCCGAAATCTCGGTCGCGGTATCGCGCGACGACAGGCCCGGCGCGAAGACCAGTTCGCACCGCTGCCGATCGGTCATCTTGCGCAGGTCCGCCTCGCTGCGCTGCCCGCTCGCCGCCAGTTTCGTCATCAACCGTTCGGTGTCGATGCCGCGTCCGTCGTCAATGACCTCGATGACGATCTGGTTGCCCGATTGCCGTGCGGAGATATGCAGCCGTCCGCTTTCGCGCTTGCCGATCGCGCGGCGTTCGGCGGGCTGTTCGATGCCGTGGTCGATGGCATTGCGCACGATATGGACCAGCGGGTCGCGCATGACCTCGATCATTTCGCGGTCCAGCTCGACGTCGCTGCCATCGACGGTCAGCATCACCGCCTTGCCCACCGCCGCCGCCGTATCGCGCACGATGCGCGGCAGGGGCGAGAACAGCGTTTCGATCTTCTGCATCCGCGTCCGCGTCACCGCGTCGCGCATATCGGCCACCGAACTCGACAGCCGGTCCAGCGCCGCCTCGACCGCCGGGTCGAGCGCGATATCGCGCAACCGCCGGACCAGCTCGTTGCGGACCAGCACCATGTCCGACATGCCGCTCATCATCCGGTCGAGCAGATCGACGTTCAGCCGCACGCTGCGCAGCGGTGCCCGGCCCGCCGCCATCGCCGCCGCCGCCACCGGCGTCGCCGCCGCGATCGGGTTGCCGATCTTCGGCGAAAGCGCGGCGATCAGTTCGTCCTCGCCCTCGTCGGTCAGCGGCAGTCCGGCATCGATCGCCTCGACCAGTTCGCCGATCCGGTCGACGATCGCCAGCACCGCATCGACCAGCCCGCTATCGGGTCGTCGCTTGCCGTCGCGCACGCCGCACAGCGCGTCCTCGGCAGCATGGCTGAGGCGCGACAGGCGCGGCAGGTCGAGGAAGCCGCAGCTGCCCTTCACCGTGTGGACGAAGCGGAAAATGGCGTCCAGCCGGGCGCGATCGTCGGGCGCGGCTTCCCACGCGACGATCTCCGACGACAACGCTTCCAGCGTCTCGCGGGTCTCGGCAATGAATTCCTGTAACAGATCGTCCATGCGGCCCCGCCCGGTTATGGACACGACCATGGCGGCAGGCAGGTTAAGAAGCCGTTAGTGAAGCGATGGCGGTACGGATCGGGTGGTCTAGCCTCCCGAATACACGCGGGTGTCGAAACCCGCGCGGCATCCGAACTCTATCGGCCGGCGAACGAAGCTCCGAACAGCAGCACCGGCGAGTCGGTCGGCGATACCTGCAACGTCCCGCCACCCTGTTCGACCAGTTCGCGCGCCAGACACGCCGCCGCCGCCCGCGGCGTCATCATCGCCGCATCGCCCAGCAATGCGCCGCGCAGTTCGGCGTCGAGCACGATCCGTGGCCCGTCCCCGCGCACCGCGATGTCGATGCCGGTCGCGGTGACCTCCGCCCCGACGTCCAGCTGCCCGCCTCGTACCAGCGCGTCGCCCGCGATCAGCGCGAGGTTCAGCAACACCTTCACCGCCGGCTTGGGCAGCGACGGTGCCTCGATCATCCAGCCGAGCTTCACCTTGTGCTGGTCGCCGAACAATCCTTCCAGCGCCGCCCGCGCCTCGCGCGTGTCGATCGAATCGCCGAACCCGCCGGCCGCGCCAAAGGCGAGGCGAAAGAATTTCAGCTTGTTCGCCGATGCCCGCGCGCTGTCGGTCAGCAGTTCCAGACAGCGGGCACGCATATCGGGATCGGTCTCGTCCGCCAGCAGTTCGAGGCCGTTGTTGAGCGCACCGACCGGGCTGAGCAGATCGTGGCACAATCGCGAACACATCAGGCTGGCGAAGTCGGCTGGGCTGATGTTCAAAGCGGCGATCCCTGCGCAGCCGCGAACGTCATCGTCCGGCTGCTGGCGTCCATGTGCACCGCCCCGCAATTTTTTTCAACGTGGCCGGCATGGCGGACGTCGAAGGAAACCGGGTCGAATCGGCCATGGCGTTCACCGTTCGCGACCGCCCGCCACAGCCGGGCGGTACCACGGCCGAGGATGAGCCACAGCCGCCCGTCCGCCGCCGCCTGCACCGCGTCGGTCGGCGACGGATCGGCGCTGCCGACCGGATGCGAATGATACCAGCCGAGCACCGCCGCTCCGCCCGCTCGGGCGTCGCGATAGGCCTTGAGCAGGGTCGCGGGATCGATCTCGAAATGGCGGGCAGGATCGGCGGCGACGTTGCGGGCCGGTTCGGCCGCCTCGACGCGCGCGTCCGTGCCCCGCAGCAACCCGCAAATCTCCTCCGCGCTCGCCGCCGCCTCGACCAGCAACCGCCGGATCGTTTCGCTTGTAAAACTTGGCCTCATGCCCATCTTTGTAGGCAATGGACCGGGGGGTTTCCACGATAGAGGCGCGCATCACCGATGCCGCGCACGGGCTTCGGATCGACAAGGCACTGGCCGAAGTCGTGCCCGATCTGTCGCGCGAACGGGTCAAGGCGCTGATGGCGGCGGGCCATGTCGCCGGTCCCGACGGTCCGGTCTCCGATGGCAAGCGCAAGGTTGTGGCGGGACAGCAGTTCGTCATCACGCTGCCGCCGGCGGTCCCGCTCGATACGGTGGCGCAGGATATTCCGCTGGTCGTCGCCTATGAGGACGACCATCTGATCGTCATCGACAAGCCCGCCGGGCTGGTCGTGCATCCGGCCGCCGGCAATCTCGACGGCACCTTGGTCAACGCGCTGCTGCATCATTGCGCGGGCAATCTGTCAGGGATCGGCGGCGTCGCGCGGCCCGGCATCGTCCACCGCATCGACAAGGATACGTCCGGGCTGCTGGTCGTCGCCAAGCACGACGTCGCGCATGAGGGGCTGGCACGACAGTTCAAGGATCACAGTATCGACCGCCGCTATCTGGCGATCGCGGCGGGACGGGTGCTGACGTCGGCGGGCACCGTCGACGCGCCGCTTGCGCGATCCCCCAATGATCGCAAGAAGATGGCGATCGTCCGTTCGCCCATCGCCAAGCATGCTGTGACCCACTGGCGCAAGCTGCGCCAGTTGCGCGACGCATCGCTGATCGAATGCCGGCTGGAAACGGGCCGCACGCATCAGGTGCGGGTGCACATGGCATCGATCGGCCATCCGCTGCTCGGCGACCCGGTCTATGCGGGGCGGCGGCCGGCGTTGCGCGCCGAACTCGAACGGCTCGATTTCCGGCGACAGGCGTTGCACGCGGCACATCTGGGGTTCATCCATCCCGTGACAAGCAACGCTTTGGCGTTCGATAGCGACCTTCCGGCAGACATGCAGGAACTGTTGGATCATCTTCACGTATAGATTACGGTGATGCCGCAATGCGGCGTGGCCCACGACAAAGGGAGTTTTGACGATGGCAACTGGCAGCAACGTCCCGGCGACGATTCCGGCGCTCGGCGGCGAGGCGAGCCTCAACCGCTATCTCTCCGAAATCCGCAAGTTTCCGATCCTCGCGCCCGAGCAGGAATATATGCTCGCCAAGCGGTTTCAGGAACATGGCGATCCGGAGGCGGCGGCGCAGCTCGTCACCTCACACCTGCGTCTCGTCGCCAAGATCGCGATGGGCTATCGCGGCTATGGCCTCCCCGTCAGCGAACTGATTTCCGAAGGGAATATCGGGCTGATGCAGGGCGTGAAGAAATTCGAACCCGATCGCGGCTTCCGCCTCGCCACCTATGCGATGTGGTGGATCCGCGCGTCGATCCAGGAATTCATCCTGCGGTCGTGGTCCCTCGTGAAGATGGGCACCACCGCCGCGCAGAAGAAGCTGTTCTTCAACCTGCGCCGGATGAAGTCGAAGCTGGATGCGTTCGAGGACGGCGATCTCAGCCCCGAGCATCTCGCCAAGATCGCGACCGATCTCGGCGTGACCGAGGACGAGGTGACGTCGATGAACCGCCGCATGGCGATGGGCGGCGACACGTCGCTCAACGTCCCTATGCGCGAGGATGGTGAGAGCCAGTGGCAGGACTGGCTGGCCGATGACGGCCCCTTGCAGGACTCGGTCGTCGCCGAGGCGCAGGAGGCCGATGTCCGTCACGGCATGCTGGTCGAGGCGATGGACGACCTCAACGACCGCGAAAAGCACATCCTGACCGAACGCCGCCTGACCGACGATCCCAAGACGCTGGAAGAACTGAGCCAGGTGTACGGCGTCAGCCGCGAACGCGTCCGCCAGATCGAGGTCCGCGCCTTCGAAAAACTGCAAAAGGCGATGATGCGTCTCGCCGGAGACCGCCGGATGCTGGCCGCTGTCTGACGCGACGGGGGGCGAACCAAACCGCTCCCCTACTCGTCACCCAGCGCCCCCAATCGTCATCCCGGCATCCCCAATCGTCATCCCGGCACCCCCAATCGTCATCCCGGCGAAGGCCGGGATTCATAACCCATGCCGTCAACAGCTCCTGCCGCAACGCCGACGTCACGACCCGGCCGCCCAAAATCGCTCCTGCGAAAACTGGGCCACCAAACGCCCCCCCTCCCCCGCCAAGCGTAAGATCACCCCGCACCGGCAGAACGCCCCCTTCAACAACAGAAGACGGGCGATCCCCTTGCCCAAACACGCCACACCATCGTAGCGAGCCACTATGGCCGCCCGCACCACCCAACGCTCCCGCCCCAAACCTGCGACAGCCCCCCGCGGCGTAGGCCGACGCCTGATCGGCTGGACGATCAAGGCCCTGCTCGGCTTCATCCTGCTGTCGGTGCTGTGGGTGCTGCTGCTACGCTTCGTCCCGCCGCCGATCACGCTGACCATGCTCGGTGACGTACCGACCGGACACGGCGTCACCAAATCATGGCGCAGCCTGTCGAGCATCGACGCCGACATGCCCCGCGCGGTGATCGCCGCCGAAGACAGTCGCTTCTGCGGCCATAACGGGTTCGATTATGCCGCCATCGCCAACGCCGCCCGCCGCAACGCGCAGGGCGGCCGCATTCGTGGTGGCTCGACGATCAGCCAGCAGACCGCCAAGAACGTGTTCCTCTGGCAGGGCGGCGGCTATTTCCGCAAAGCGATGGAAGCCTATTTCACCGTGCTGATCGAGGCGCTGTGGGGCAAGCGGCGGATCATGGAAGTCTATCTCAACGTCGCCGAAACCGGGATCGGCACCTACGGCATCGAGGCTGGCGCACAGCGTTACTTCAAGCACGGCGCAGCGAAACTCTCGGGTCGCGAAGCCGCACAGATCGCCGCCGTGCTGCCCCTGCCCAAAAAGCGCGCCGGCATCGCGCCGACCGGTTTCACCGGCCGCTACGCCCGCACGATCGAACGCCGCATCGGCATCGTCCGCCGCGAACGGCTGGACCGCTGTCTCAACTGAATAAAGTCGTTAGGGTTGTCGCCCCGGAATTGATCCGGGGCCCGCTCCTCGTAACGGAGAATAGAAGCGGGATACTGGATCAAGTCCTGGGTGACGAAGAGGACACAGCGTATTACTTCGTCGCCCGTTCGACCGCGTCCCCGGCCTTGTCCGCCGCCGACCCCACGCTCTTTGCCGCACCTGCAACGGCATCGGTCCGGACATTGTCGTTGTTGGCGTTGTTCAGCAGGAAATAGGCACCGACGATCACCGCGATCAGCACGGCAAGACCGATCAACAGCCCGCCGCCCGATCCGCGCCGTTCGATGATCGTCGTGTGCGGCGCACCGTTGGTGGTGGTTTCGATACGATCGGGTTGCATGGTCATCCTCCCTACAAATTCGATCGCTCGAAAACCACCGGGCCAACCGCTTGTTCCAGTAGCGTTCCGATCGATCAGAACGGCAGCTTGAACCCCGGCGGCAGCGGCAGGCCGCTGGTCAGCTTCGACATCTCGGTCGAACTCGCCGCATCCGCCTTTGCCCGCGCATCGTTGAACGCGGCGACGATCAGGTCTTCGAGCATCTGCTTTTCCGACGGCTGCAACAGCGAGTCATCGATATCGACGCCCAGGATGCGCCCCTTCGCCGACGCGCGAACCTTGACCAGCCCGCCGCCCGATTGTCCGTCTACCTCGATCGTATCGAGGTTCGCCTGTGCCTTGGTCAGCTCGCTCTGCACGTTCTGCGCCATGGCCATGATGTCGTCCAGATTCTTCATCGCGCGATACTCCCGTCGCTGCGTTGCCAATGATCGAGGGTGGCGTCCGGAAACGCCGCCAGTGCCGCCTGTACCAGCGGCGATTTGAGGACCTGTTCGCGTTCCGATTCCGCCTTGGCCGTTTCCTGTTCGCGAAGCGTTGGCGCGCCCGCCCCCTCACCGATCAGAACGCGCCAATGGCTGCCGGTGATCCCTTTGAGCGCATTCTCCAGATCGCGAGCGAAATCGGCGGGCAAGGGCCGCGATCCGCTCAGTTCGATCAGGTTCGGCTCCAGCCGGATCATCCGCGCGCAATTGCGGAACTGCGCCTCCAGTGAGTGCCGCCCATGTTTCGACAACAGGTTCGCGACCTGCTCCATCGTTTCGGGCACCGGATCGACCGCGACCTCTGCAACGGCCGGTGCAACCGGCGCAGCGGTAGCGGGCGCCATCGCCGGCACCTGCCCCGCCGCCAACTGCTTCGCCAGCGTCCCGGGATCGGGCAGCGACGATGCATGGACGATGCGCAGCAACGCCATCTCGCACGCCTCGATCGGCAGTGCCGCGCGCGACACTTCCTCGTGGCCCTTCAACAACAACTGCCACAACCGGTGCAGCATTGGAAACGACAGTGCGCTCCACGCATCGAACGCGGCGCGTTCCTCGGCGGACTGGCCCGGCCCGCGATCGCCACCGACCTTGACGATCGTCACCGCATGGACGGTTTCGAGTAACGTTCGCAGCACCGACGCCGGATCGACGCCCAGATCATATTGCGCGCGCAGCGCCCGTAGCGCCCCCGCCGCATCGGCCTTCAGCAACAAGTCGAACAGCCCCCGGATCGCCCCGCGATCGGACAGGCCCAGCATCTGCCGCACGGCATCGGCACGTACGCCTTCACCCTCCAACCCGCCATGCGCGATCGCCTGATCGAGGATCGACAGCCCGTCGCGCGCCGACCCTTCTGCCGCGCGAGCGATCAGTTGCAGCGCTTCCGGCTCGGCCTCGACGCCCTCCGCCTCGACGACCTTCGCGAAATGCCCGGCCAGCAGGTCGGCCGGAATCCGCCGCAAGTCGAAGCGCTGGCAGCGCGACAGCACCGTCACCGGCACCTTATGCACCTCGGTCGTCGCCAACAGGAATTTGACGTGCGCGGGCGGCTCTTCCAGCGTCTTCAGCAACGCGTTGAACGCCGGCGTCGACATCATGTGCACTTCGTCGATGATGTAGATCTTGAAGCGCGCCGACACCGCCGCATAGCGCACCGCCTCGGTCATCTCGCGCACGCTGTCGACGCCGTTGTTCGATGCGGCGTCGATCTCGATCACGTCGATATGCCGCCCCTCGGCGATCGCCCGGCACGGCTCGCACACCCCGCACGGATCGATGGTCGGGCCGCCCTGACCATCCGGCCCGATGCAGTTCAGCGCCTTGGCGATCAGCCGCGCGGTCGACGTCTTGCCGACCCCGCGCACGCCGGTCAGCAGAAACGCATGCGCCAGCCGCCCGCGCTTGATCGCGTTGCCCAGCGTCGTGACCATCGCATCCTGCCCGATCAACTGGCTGAACGTCTGCGGCCGATATTTCCGCGCGAGCACGCGGTACGGCTGCGCGGACTGCGGCTGTTCGGGGATGTCGAGGGCGAGGAGGGAGTCGGACATTACGGCTGTCTTAGCGGGTGGTGGCGGCGGTGTCGCCTGTCATACCGGTAGCACTCACAGAGTGACGCGTACTGGTCAGATAACGTCGTCGCGCTTCTGCATCGGTCGTAGTCGACCAATTTTTCGAGCCTGACGATGCGGAAGTCGAAGTTCAAAATACCGGAGTTGCGCTTTTGCTTCCGTGTCTCCTGCTCTCACAGCCCGCCGAAGCCAAGTTCGGTATCCGTTCAGATCGCCTCGGTTGAAGTAACTGACCGCGAGATTCTGCGCTGCGCGCGTGTCACCCTTGACGTAAGCGCGGCGATAAAGGCCGACTGCGCTGAAGGCGTCGGCTGCGGTACCCATGCCTTCGAAACTAGCGTAATATGAAAACCAATCGGCCAATTCGATCATGGCCCCCGGGTAACCGCGTAGCGCCAAATGCCACATGATCGGCATCCACAACCCACGATGACCTTCATAGCGGATCGCTAAGGCGCGAAGGTAAAGCCGGTCCAATGGTGTGTCGTCTGTGACATACTCCATAGCCTGACTTCTTTCCCACCCAATTCGAAGGGCACAAACCCTCTAAGCCGCCAAAGCCTCCAACGCCTCGTTCGCCTCCATCCACTTCATCTCCGCCACCTCGATCTCGGTATCGAGGCTCGCGCGGCGCTTCATCAACTGCGCCATGGTCAGCTTCGCCAGCGCCGGGGTAGCCTTCCCCGCCATCGCCGCGTCCAGCGCGTCGCGCTGCTCGGTCAACCGCGCCAGATCGCGTTCGATCGCCTGCGCATCCTTCTTGAGCACCTGCGCCTTTTCGCGCGCTTCGGCGGCGGCCTTGCGGTCGTCCTTCTTGTTGGCCTTCTTCGCCTTTTCCTTCGCCGAATTGCCGAGGATCAGCGCGATGTAATCGTCGATCGTCCCGTCGAATTCCTTCGCGGTCCCTTCATCGACCAGCACCAGCCGGTCGGCGGTCGCCTCCAGCATATGCCGGTCGTGGCTGACCAGCAGCACGCAGCCGGTATAGGCGTTGAGCGCCTGCACCAGCGCCTCGCGCGCATCGACGTCGAGGTGGTTGGTCGGTTCGTCGAGGATCAGCATGTGCGGCGCATCGCGGGTAATCAGCGCCAGTGCCAGCCGCGCGCGCTCGCCGCCCGACAGCTTGCCGACCAGCGTGATCGCCTTGTCGCCCGAAAAGCCGAACCGCCCGAGTTGCGCCCGCACCGCGGCAGGCGAAGCACCCTTCATCTGGCGCGTCATGTGTTCCAGCGGCGTGTCGTCGGTGCTCAGTTCCTCGACCTGATACTGGGTGAAGTAGCCGACCTTCATCTTGCCGGCGGCGTTCATGTCGCCGTCCATCGGGGCCAGCTGCGCCGCCAGCAGCCGCGCCAGCGTCGTCTTACCGTTGCCGTTGCGCCCGAGCAGCGCGATCCGGTCCTCGGGGTCGATCCGCAAATTCAACCGCTTGAGGATCGGCGTGTCGCTATAGCCGACGCTCGCCATGTCGAGCGTGATCAGCGGTGGGCGCAGTTCGTCGGGGGCCGGAAAATCGAAGGTCAGCGACGGATCTTCGGCCACCGCCGCGATCGGCTTCATCTTCGCCAGGATCTTCATCCGCGACTGCGCCTGCTTCGCGGTGGAAGCACGGGCGGAATTCTTTGCCACATATTCCTGGAGCTTGGCGCGCTGCGTCGCTTGGTTCGCACGGGCCGATTCGATCTGGGCCAACCGTTCGGCACGCTGCTTCTCGAACGCGTCATAGCCGCCCGGATACAGCGTGATCTTGCCCTGATGCAGGTGCAGGATATGGTCGACGACATTGTTCAGGAAATCGCGTTCGTGGCTGACGACGACGATCGTCGCCCGATATCCTTTCAGGAAATCCTCCAGCCACATCACCGCTTCGAGGTCGAGGTGGTTCGACGGCTCGTCGAGCAGCAGCACGTCGGGCTGGCTGAACAACAACGCCGCAAGCGCGACGCGCATCCGCCAGCCGCCTGAATAACTTTCCAGCGGTCGCTGCTGCATCTCTTCGTCGAAGCCGAGGCCGACAAGGATGCGCGCCGCCCGCGCCGGTGCGCCATAGGCGTCGATCGCCAGCAACCGTTCGTGAATGTCGCCCAGCCGGTCGGGATCGGTCACCGTCTCGGCATCGTGCATCAGCCGCGCGCGCTCGACATCGGCCTCCAGCACCGTCTCGAACGGCGTCGCCTGTCCGGCGGGTGCTTCCTGCGCGACATAGCCAAGCCGCGATCCGCGCGGCATTTCGGCGGTGCCGTTATCGGGTTCCAGCTGCCCGGCGATCACGCGCACGAGCGTCGACTTGCCGGCACCGTTGCGGCCGATCAGCCCGACGCGGCTACCCGGCGGCAGCGCCGCGCTGGCATTGTCGAGGATCGTCCGCCCGCCAAGGCGCACCGTGATACCGTTCAGATTGAGCATGGCGCGGCGCGTAGCATTTTTTGCCGCGTTTGCGAAGAGCGGCGCGAAACGGCTTTCCTACACAGCTATCTCGCGGCAGGCTCGGCGTTTGTTGAGTGCCCAACACCTACCCCACCCGTCACCCCGGGCTTGCCCCGGGGCCCCGCTTCTTCTCATGGCTGGCCATAAAAGCGGGACCCCGGATCAAGTCCGGGGTAACGGCACACGAAACGCAAGTTGCAACCCACTCGCAACAACCACACCGAAAACCCCGCAAGTGTGACCTTCGTGACCTTTGCCGCTAACTCCCTGCGAACATTGCCCGCAATTCGTCCTTCATGATCTTCCCATTGGCATTGCGTGGCAGCACCGTGTCGGAGAACCGCACAGCGACCGGCACCTTGAACGCCGCCAGCCGGGCACGGACGAACGCCCGTAACTCCTCCTCGCCCGCCACACCGCCCGGACATAGATGGACGACCGCGACCGGCACTTCGCCCAGCACCCGGTCGGGCATCCCGACGAGCGCCGCATCGGTCACCGCCGGGTGCGCGTACAACACGTCCTCGACCTCGATCGAATAGATGTTCTCGCCGCCGCGAATGATGATGTCCTTGGCGCGGTCGACGATGAAGCAGAACCCTTCCTCGTCCAGCCGCGCCAGATCGCCGGTCCGGACCCATCCGTCGACGAACGTCTCCGCCGTCGCCTCAGGGCAGTTCCAGTAGCCCTTCACGATCATCGGACCGCGTGCCCACAGTTCGCCGACCTCGCCCACCGGCAATTCGCCGCTGCCGTCGGAGCCCATGATCTTCAGATCGGCGACCGGCACCGGCGGGCCGCAGCTGGTCGGCCGGTTCAGATAATCCTCGGCGCTGTGCTGCGTGACCGTCGCCATCGTCTCGGTCATGCCCCAGCCATTGCCGGGCATCGCCCCGAACACCTCGTAGATCCGCCGCACCAGATCGGGCGCGGACGGCGCGCCGCCATATTGGATGATCTCCAGCGACGAGAGGTCATATTGCGCGCGGTCGGGATGTTCCAGCAGCTGCCATGCGATCGTCGGCACGCCGCCCGTCATCTGCACCCGCTCCCGCTCGATCAACGCCAGCGCCTGCGCGGGGTCCCATTTGCGCATCAGCACCAGCGTCGTTCCGCTCGCCATTGCCCCCATCAGCGACGCACTGCACGCCGTCACGTGGAAGAACGGGATGACCAGCAACCCGACCTTGGGTTGTGGCACCGCCGGCGGCACCTCGCCCCGGCGCAACTGCGCCCGCGCGGCGATATAGGCGCTCGAAAAGACATTGGTGACGAGGTTGCGGTGCGTGCCCAGCGCGCCCTTGGGCTTGCCGGTCGTCCCGCTGGTGTAGAAGATCGTCGCGTCATCATCGGGCGCGATCGCCACCTCGGGCAAAGCGACCTCGGGCAACGACGCATAGTCCGCGCAACTGCCGATGATGTCCTCCAGCGCCCGCGCCGGTGCCGAGAGCGGCGCCCGCGCCCGCGCCACGATCACTGTTTCCAGCGTCGGCAGCGCCGCATAGTCGCCATCCATCCGGTCGTGCCGCTGCCGATCGACGATCAGCATCTTGGCCCCCGAATCGCGTACGCCGAACGCGAGTTCCTGCGGCGTCCACCATGCGTTCAGCGGCACACAGATCGCACCGATCGCCACGATCGCAAAAAAGGCGACGGGCCATTCGGGCATGTTTCGCATCGCCAGCGCGACCCGGTCGCCCTTGCCGATCCCACTGTCCTGCAAATGCCTCGCCAACGTCGCGATGGCACGAAACTGCGCATCGAACGTGACGCGCTGATCCTCGTGGATCGTCGCCAGCCGATCGCCATGACTGCGGGAAAAAGCGACCAGTTGCGCAAGGTTCGCCGGCGCATTCTTCCAGATGCGCGTCGGAATACCCCGGATCGTCTCGGTCGCCATTTCGAACGGTGCGCCGGGGGCGGTCAGCGCCGCCTGTACCTGCGCCATCGATAGGCGCGGCCAATCCGCCCCGATGGAAATCGTCGCTTCGCCTGCCTGCAAGACACCGCTCCCGTTCGCCGACCCTAGAATATCGGGTTTGCCCGATCGGTCGCTTTCATACAGGTTGTTATTGATTACTGTTCCGGCAAAGGCAATAGAATGCGCCGAACGCTCGCCGGTTTAGAAATACCGGTATGGCAGAAGCTGGAGAAGGGCCGAACATGTCCGTACACACCGAACGTCATGGCGACATCCTGGTGGCGATGTCCGACAACCCGCCGGTCAACGCGCTGTCGGCCTCGGTTCGGCTGGGGCTGAAGGCGGCGATCGAAGAAGCTGCGGCCGACGACTCGGTCCGCGCGATCGTCATCGCCTGCGCCGGAAAGACCTTTTTCGCCGGGGCCGACATTACCGAATTCACCAAGCCGCCGGTCGAACCGCTGCTGCCGCAACTGGTCGACATGATCGAGGCGTCGGACAAGCCGGTCGTCGCCGCGATCCATGGCACGGCGCTCGGTGGCGGCTGCGAGGTCGCGATCGGCAGCCATTACCGCATCGCCGTCCCCAGCGCGAAGCTCGGCACGCCCGAGGTGAAGCTCGGCCTGCTCCCCGGTGCCGGCGGCACGCAACGCCTGCCGCGCCTCGCCGGTGTCGCGGTCGCGCTCGAACTGGTCGCTAAGGGCGATCCTATCCCGGCCAGCAAGGCGAAAGACGCCGGCATCGTCGACCGCCTCGCCACCGAAGGCAATCTGCTGGAGGAAGCCATCGCCTTCGCCCGCGAGGTCGCCGACCTCCGCCCCCTGCCCCGCACATCCAAAAAGTCGGCATCGCCCGACCCGCAAGCCGTCGCCGCTTTCGAAAAGGCGAACGCCCGCCGCTTCCGCGGCTACGAAGCCCCCGCCGCCAACATCGCCTGCGTGGTCAAGGCCAGCGAAACCCCCTTTGCCGAGGGGATCGAGTTCGAGCGGCAGCAATTCATGAAGCTGATGTTCTCCGTCCAGTCAGCCGCACAGCGGCACATCTTCTTCGCCGAGCGCAAGGCATCGAAGATCGACGGCATCGCCGACGACATCGCGCTGCGCCCGATCCAGCGCGTCGGCGTGATCGGCGCGGGGACGATGGGCGGCGGCATTGCCATGAACTTCCTGTCGGTGGGCGTGCCCGTAACCATCGTCGAGATGCAGCAGGACGCGCTCGACCGCGGCGTCGGCATCATCCGCAAGAATTACGAGGCGACCGCCGCCAAGGGCCGGATGAAGCCCGAACAGGTCGAGCAGGCAATGGGCCTGCTGACCCCCACGCTGTCGATGGACGACCTTGCCGAAGTCGATCTGGTGATCGAGGCGGTGTATGAGGAAATGTCGGTCAAGCAGGACATTTTCGGCAAGCTCGACGCCATTTGTAAACCCGGCGCGATCCTCGCGTCGAACACCAGCTATCTCGACGTCAACGTCATCGCCGCTGCGACCAAGCGGCCGCAGGACGTGCTCGGCCTGCACTTTTTCTCGCCCGCCAACATCATGAAGCTGCTGGAAATCGTGCGCGGTGACGCGACCGCCGACGATGTGCTGGCCACCGCGATGGCGCTGTCGAAGAAGATCCGCAAGGTCGCGGTGGTGGCTGGCGTCTGCCACGGTTTCATCGGCAACCGGATGCTCGAACCGCGTCAGGTCGAGGCGATGAAGCTGCTGATGGAAGGTGCGACCCCCGAACAGGTCGACCGCGTCCATGTCGAATTCGGCATGCCGATGGGGCCGTTCCAGATGGCCGACCTGGCCGGCGTCGATATCGGCTGGCACCGCGACCCCAGCCGGATCGAGAATATCCGCGATGCGCTCGCCGCCGAGGGTCGCTGGGGTCAGAAAAAGGGCGCGGGCTTCTACGATTACGACGACAAGCGGCAGGCATCGAACAGCGCCCGCGTCGCCGAGATCATCGACGACTTCCGTACCAAGACCAATACCCCGCAGCGCGAGATCACCGACGAGGAGATCGTCGAACGGACCCTTTATCCGATCGTCAACGAAGGCGCGAAAATCCTGTCGGAAGGCAAGGCACAGCGCGCGTCCGATATCGATGTCGTCTGGATCTATGGCTATGGCTGGCCGCCCTATCGCGGCGGGCCGATGTTCTGGGCCGATATCGAAGGCGCCAAGAAGATCGTCGCGGGCCTCGAAAAGCACGGCTTCGACGTCGCGCCGCTGCTGCGCGAAAAGGCAGAGACCGGCGGGCGGTTCAACAAGTGACCGACCTGGCCGCGTTCCGCGCCGACACCCGCGCATGGCTGGCGGCGAATTGTCCGCCATCGATGCGCGAACCGGTCCGTTCCGACAAGGACGTGACGTGGGGCGGTCGCAATCCAACCTATGCCAATCCCGATCAGAAGCTGTGGCTGGACCGGATGGCGGAGCGCGGCTGGACGGTACCCGACTGGCCGACCGCCTATGGCGGCGGCGGCCTGTCGCCGGCGGAAGCGAAGATATTGCGCGAAGAAATGGCGGCAATAGGCGCACGCAATCCGCTCTATTCCTTCGGTATTTCGATGCTTGGCCCCGCCCTGCTGAAATACGGGACCGAGGAACAGAAGCAGACGCATCTCCCGAAGATCGCGCGTGGGGAAATCCGCTGGTGTCAGGGCTATAGCGAACCCGGCGCCGGTTCCGACCTCGCCGGGCTGCAAACCAGCGCGGTTGCCGACGGCGACGACTTCATCGTCAACGGGCAAAAGGTGTGGACCAGCTATGCCGACAAGGCCGACTGGATCTTCTGCCTCGTCCGCACCGACCGTTCGACCAAGCAGGGCGGGATCAGTTTCCTGCTGTTCGACATGGCATCGCCCGGCATCACCACCCGTCCGATCAAGCTGATTTCGGGCAACTCGCCCTTCTGCGAAACCTTTTTCGACGATGTCCGCGTGCCGAAGGCCAATCTGGTCGGCGACCTGAACAAGGGCTGGGACGTGGCCAAATATCTGCTCGGCCATGAGCGGGAGATGATTTCGGGGATGGGCGGCACCGGCAACGGCCCATTGATCGCAAAGGCGATCGAGACGATCGGCACCGACGATGCCGGCCGTTTGGCCGACCCGATGCTGCGATCCGCCATCGCGACCTTCGACGTCCGGGCTCGCGCCTTTACCGCGATGTCGGAACGCTTCCGCGACGAACTGAAGGCCGGTCGCGCGCATCCCGCACAGCCGAGCATGATGAAATATGTCGGGACCGAGTTGAACAAGACCCGCCACGAACTGCTGATGGCATCGGGCGGATCGGACGCGCTCGAATGGGAAAGTGCCGACAGCGATCATGGTGCGGCGGCGCGCGCATGGCTGCGGACCAAGGCGAACTCGATCGAGGGCGGCACGTCCGAAATCCAGCTCAACATCATCGCGCGCCGCATCCTCGACCTGCCGCTGCAATAACTGTCAGGAACACCATCCATGCCCCTGTTTCTGAACGACGATCAGACGATGCTGGCCGACACCGCGCGCGAGTTTCTGTGTGAAGCCGCACCGGTCGCGCAGTTGCGGGCGCTGCGCGACGCCGACGACCCGACCGGCTTCGATCGCGGCCTGTGGGCGAAGTTTGCCGAGATGGGCTTTACCGGCATGATGGCGCCCGAAAGCGCGGGCGGCCTAGGCCTTGGTCATGTCGAGGCCGGCATCGTGCTGGAAGAGATCGGCCGCAACCTGTCACCCTCACCCTTCCTCACCACCTCGGTCGCCGCCGTCGCCGCGTTGTCGGGGACGACCGCCGGCGAACGCTGGCTGCCGCGCATCGCCGCGGGCGAAACCGTTGCCGCGCTGGCGATCGACGAACGCGCGAAGCACGGCGATGCCGTTGCGATGCGCGCCGAGCGATCGGGCAACGGCTTTCGTTTGGTCGGCACCAAGCAGTTCGTCGTCCACGGCCATGTCGCTGACCTGATCCTCGTCATCGCCCGTACCGCAGGCGGTGATCGCGATGCAGACGGACTGACGCTGTTCGCCCTCCCCGCCGATACTCCCGGCCTGTCCGCCGATCCACGCCGCCTGACCGACAGCAGCATCGCCGCCCGGCTGACCTTCGACCATGTCGAGGTCGATGGCGATGCGGTTGTCGGCGCGGTCGACGATGGTCGCGGCGCACTCGACCGCCTGCTTGCCGCCGCGCGGACCGGGGCGGCGGCGGAATCGCTGGGCGTCGGCGACGGCGCAGCGACGCGGACGCTCGACTATTTGCGCCAGCGCAAGCAGTTCGGCCAGACCATCGGCAGTTTTCAGGCGCTGCAACACCGCGCCGCGCACCTCTATTCCGAACTGGAGATCGCCCGCGCCGCCGTGCTGAAGGCGCAGCAACTCCTCGACGAAGGGGCGGCGGACGCCGACACCGCCGTTTCGGTCGCAAAGGCGATGGCCGGCATGGCGTCGACGCTGGCGGTGCAGGAAGCGGTGCAGATGCATGGCGGCATCGGCATGACAGACGATGCCGATATCGGCTTCTTTATGAAGCGCGCCCGCGTCCTGAGCGAGATGTTCGGCGATATCGGCTATCACAGCGACCGCATCGCCCGGATCGGAGGATATTGATGGAGCCGACGCCCGCCGATCTGGTCGCGGGACTGGTCGCGCTGCTCGATATCGAAGAGATCGATACCGACCTGTATCGTGGGAGCCGCAATCCGGGCGGCGTCGGCCGGGTGTTCGGTGGACAGGTGATCGGGCAGGCCTTGCAAGCGGCGCAACGCTCGATCGGCGGGACGAAGATCGCGCATTCGCTCCATGCCTATTTCCTGCGGCCGGGCGATGAGGAGCATCCAATCCTCTACCGTGTCGTCCGCGACTTCGCCGGACGCAGCTTCGCCAATGCCCGCGTGATCGCGATGCAGCGCGGACAGGCGATCCTGAACATGGCGGCGTCATTCCAACTGCCCGAGGACGGCATGACGCATCAGGACGCGATGCCCGACGTTCCCCCGCCCGAGGCGTTACGCTCCGATCGCGAACTGCGGCTGGCGATGCAGGACCATATCCCCGACAAGTTCCACCGCCTGTTCCTGCGCGCCCGCCCGATCGAGATCCGCCCGGTCGAGGCCGATCACCTGACCGACGCAACGCCGCGCGCACCGATCCAGCATGGCTGGTTCCGTGCGGTCGCGCCGCTCGGCGACGACGCAACGCTTCACCGCGCGATCCTTGCCTATGCCAGCGACATGATGCTGCTCGGCACCTGTATGTTGCCGCACGGCATTCACTGGATGATGGATCGGGTCCAGACCGCCAGCCTCGACCACGCCCTATGGCTGCACGAACCGTTCCGTGCCGACGACTGGCTACTATACGCCACCGACAGCCCATGGGCGGGCCATGCCCGCGGCTTCAACCGTGGCCGCATCTTTGCCCGCGACGGGCGACTGGTGGCGAGCGTGGCGCAGGAAGGGCTGGTTCGGGTGCGGGGATAGGTGTCGTCCACCTTCCCCGGCATTCCCGTGCGAAGGCGGGGGTATCGTTGGCCCCGAAACCCTCACCCCGGCTCGTGCAACGGACACCCGTTGAACCGCTCGCGATACTGCGCCGAATGGTCATAGACCGGCTTGCGCACCCGGTTCACCCCACCCAGCGGTTGGTGTGCGGCCAGCCCGGTCCATACGCTGAACCGTAGCCCCTCATCGACCTCGGAAACCTTGTACGCCGACCAGCTATCCTGCGGCTCGCAGCGCAACGTCGCGACGGTCAGATACGGGCTGACATCCTCCGGCCATGGCGTCGCCGCATCCTCGATCGGCTGCGTTTCGGGATCGCGCAGCAACTGCACCCGCACTTCCCATTGGCCGCGCACCTTTGCTGCCGACGCCTGCAACTCTTCGCGGATCGCATTCGGACGCCCGCTGGTATCGACCACGACGTCGGTCAGCGCGGTCAGATCGGGCGACACCGGCACCACCTGATATTTGGCGACATAGGAACCGTGGCGGAACGGCGTGGCGGAGTAATAGGTCTCACCCAGCGGATGGACGTTCTTCGATCCGCCCATCGTCTTCAACAACGTGCTCTCGGTCCCGACTGCCTCCAACGCCGCCTCGGCCCCGCGCAAGACATAGGACAGCGCCTTCTTCGCCCATTCCGCCTTGTCGGTGGTCTTGGCGAGCAGCTTCAGGTTGCTGGCGAACTTCGCGGGTGTCGGCGCGGCAAAGGCGGGCGCGTTGACCATCACGAAATCCTGCGTCCGCCCGCCGGCTCCGGCCAGACGTTCGCCCTCGACCTCCATCACCTTCCACGCCAGCCCGCGCGGTAAGCCGATGGCGTCGTCGAGGATATCACCGGGATTAGTCGAAAACCGCATCCACACCGGATAGACGCCGGGCTTCGCGAAGAGCCCCTGGGCCAGTTCGGGCGGCAGATCGTCATGCACGCTCAGTTCGGCCTTCAGGATGCCATGCGACTTGGCATGGACCGCGCGCACCGCTTTGCCGTAATCCGCCGAGGTTGTCGTCAGGATCGTGTCGAACGCCTGCTCCATGTCGGCGACCGTCTCCGCTTCGTCCGCTTGGCGTTCTTCGAGTGCGGCGGTGTAGCGCACCGGCGGTTTCAGCAGGTCGGTCATGTGCAGGAACTCCTCGTCTTCGCATCGACAAGCGCGGGCGAGGCTATTCGTTCCGGGGACTTACACGGCGGTACGCCCATAGTCCTGCCGCGTGAACGGGTGGCTCGACGACAGTCCGCCATCGACCGCCCATGCCTGTCCGTTGACATAGCTGGCCTCGGGCGACGCGAGGAACAGGACGACGTTGGCGACCTCCTCGGCCTCGCCGCCGCGCCGCAGCGGGTTCAGCCGACCGATCCGCCCTTCCTTTCCCGACTGGCGGGCATGGTCATAGACCATTGCCGTCATGCCCGTCTCGATCAGGCCCGGACATACCGCGTTCACCCGCACGCCCGATCCCGACAATTGCTGCGCGGCGGTCTGGACCAGATTGATGACGCCCGCCTTCGACGCCGAATAGGCCGCGCCACCCGCGCCCGATCGCAGCCCGGCGACGCTGGCGGTACACACGATCGCCCCGCCGCCCGCTGCCGCCATCACCGGTGCCGCGTGTCGGATCGCGAGGAACGGCCCGATCAGGTTGACCCGCAATATTTCCGCCCAATCGTCGGCGGATTGTTCGAACAGACTGGCCAGCCCGCCCGAAATGCCGGCATTGGCATGGACGATATCGATCCCGCCGAAGCGTTCGACCGCCAACGCGACCGCACCGGCGACATCCTCGTCCGCGCCTGCGTCCATCGTACAGGCCACCACCCGACCGCCCGCCGCTTCGATCAACGCTGCCGTCGTTCCGGCATCGGTCCGGTCGCCACAGACCACCCCCGCCCCTTCGCGGGCAAAGGCCAGCGCACAAGCCCGCCCGATCCCCGATCCGGCCCCGGTGACCAGCACTGACTTGCCCGCAAACCGCATCATGCCCCCGCCTGTTGCGCAAACCGCCACGCCGCCGCGGCCAGTTCGGGTACCCGTTCGGCCATGCGCGCCGCCTGCGCGCTCGACGCATTGCCGTCGCGCACCCGCTGCTTGATCCCCTGCACGATCCCGGTCAGGCGAAAGAGGTTATAGGCAAAATACCAGTCGAGCCCCGGCACCCCGTCCCGCCCGGTCGCCCGACAATAGCGCGCCACGACCTCCTCCATCGTCGGAATCCCGCTGTCGCCGCCGCTCAATCCCGCGATGCCCGACCGGCCGTCGGGCGGCGTCATCCAGTTCATCAGCAGATAGGTGAAATCGGCCAGCGGATCGCCCAGCGTCGACAGCTCCCAGTCGAGCACCGCCGCGACGCGCGCGCCGTCTTCGGCAAAGATCAGATTGTCGATCCGGTAGTCGCCATGGACGATCGCCACCCGTTCCTGCGCCGGCACCGTGCGCGGCAGCCAGTCGATCAGCCGCTCGACATCCGCCAGATCGTCGGTCTGGCTCGCGCGATATTGCCGGGTCCAGCGCGCCACCTGCCGCTCGAAATAATTGCCCGGCTTGCCATAATCGCCAAGGCCGACCGCCACCGGATCGATCGCGTGCAGCGCGGCCAGCGCATCGACCATCGCCTCGTACTGCGCGCGGCGTTCGTCGGGCGACAGGTCGGGCATCGCGCCGTTCCAGATCGTCCGCCCCGCGACCCGCTCCATCAGATAGAAGGGCGCGCCGATCACGCCTGCATCCTCGCACAGCGCCAATGGCCGCGGCACCGGATAGCCGGCCGGATGCAGCGCCGCAATCAACCGATACTCGCGCTCGACCGCATGGGCGCTGGGCAACAACACCCCGAACGGCTTGCGCCGCAGCACATAGGACCCGGCGGGCAGGTCGACGCGATAGGTCGGATTGCTTTGCCCGCCCGGATAGCGCGTCACCGCGACCGGCCCGTCCCCGACCGTCGCCGCCAGCCACGGCGTCAACCGGTCGAGATCGAGGTCGACGTCACCGCCCACCGGACACCCTCGCGAACTCGGCGCGGGCGATCGCGCGGTTGTGGACCTCGTCCGGCCCGTCGGCAAAGCGCAGCGTCCGCACCCCGGCCCATGCCGCCGCCAGCGGAAAGTCCTCCGACACGCCGCCGCCACCATGCGCCTGGATCGCATCGTCGAGGATCGCCAGCGCCATGGTCGGCGCCTGCACCTTGATCATCGCGATCTCGCCCTGTGCCGCCTTGTTCCCGGCGCGATCCATCATGTCGGCGGCCTTCAGGCACAGCAGCCGCGTCATCTCGATATCGATCCGCGCCCGCGCGACCCGCTGTTCCCAGATCGAATGATCGGCGATCCTCTTGCCGAACGCGACGCGCGATTGCAGCCGCTTCGCCATCGCCTCCAGCGCCATCTCCGCAACGCCAATGGTGCGCATGCAGTGATGGATACGCCCCGGCCCAAGCCGGCCCTGCGCGATCTCGAACCCGCGTGCCTCGCCCAGCAACAGGTTGCTCGCCGGTACCCGCACCTGGTCCAGCACCACCTCGCCATGCCCATGCGGGGCATGGTCATAGCCATAGACCGGCAGCATCCGCTCGATCCGCACGCCGGGGGCATCCATCGGCACCAGGATCATGCTCTGCTGCTGGTGGCGCGGCGCGTCCGGGTCGGTCTTGCCCATCACGATCGCGACCTTGCAACGCGGATCGCCCGTGCCCGACGACCACCATTTGCGCCCGTCGATCACATAGTCGTCGCCATCACGGACGATCCGCGTTTCGATATTGGTCGCATCCGACGACGCCACTGCCGGTTCGGTCATCAGGAACGCCGACCGGATCGTGCCCTCCATCAACGGCCGCAGCCATGCCTCTTTCTGCTCGCGCGTGCCGTAGCGATGCAGCACCTCCATATTGCCAGTGTCGGGAGCCGAACAGTTGAACACCTCGCTCGCCCAGTGCCACCGCCCCATCGCCTCGGCACACATCGCATATTCGAGGTTGGACAATTGCGTACCCTCGAACGCGAAACCCTCATCGACCATCGGCGCGCCCGAATGCGGCGGCATGAAGAGGTTCCACAGCCCCGCCGCCCGCGCCCGTTCCTTCAGCGGTTCCAGCATCGCCACCGGTGCCCAGCGATCGCCGCTCGCCACTTCCGCGTTATAGTCATGGTCGGCAGGGGCGACATGCTCGGCCAGAAACGCGGTCACACGGTCGCGCCAATGGGTTTCGCGCTCGCTAAGCGAAAAGTCCAACATCCGTCTCCCGCTGCAACCTATTTTGATCGATTTAGGCCATACCGCATATTCGGTAAAGCGCCGATGACGTCGCGTACCGCAGCGAAAAATAGGCTTGGGCTCCACACCCGTTCTGCTAGGGTCGCGTCCATGACGACGACGAACGGGGCCACCAAACGCTACCGCGCCAAACGCGACGCCATCCTTGCGGCGGCGGCGGAGGCGATCAACGAAGCCAGTGCGAAGGGCATGACCTTTGCCGACGTCGCCCGGCGTGTCGGGCTCAACACCACCAGCGTCACCTATTATTTCAAGCGCAAGGAGGACCTTGCCGCCGCCGCCTTCGACCATACGCTCGACTGGCTACAGGCAACGCTCGACGAAGCACTTCGCGAACCCACCCCGCGGGCCCGCGTCGCGAAGTTTTTGAGCGTCCATTTCAACCGGCAGCGCCGGATCGAGGCGGGCGAGGAACGCCCCGTTGCGATGCTGTCGGACCTGCGCGCGATGGAGGACCCGTTCAAGGCGCGCCTCCTGTCCGGCTGGCGCGACGTCTTTCGCAAGACGCGCACCCTGTGGGGCGACCCGGCCGACCGCACCGCCAAGGACATCTTCAGCGCCCGCGCCCATGTCCTGCTCGAAAACTGTTTCTGGCTGACCGTCTGGCTCGATCGGTACGAACCCGACCAATATGATCGGGTCGAGGCGCGATTGATGGACGTGTTCGTGCACGGCATGGCCGGCCCCGGCCAGCGATGGGCACCGCGACCGCTCACCCCCGAACAGGCCGATGCCGAACCGGCGCGCGACGCCTTTCTGCGCGCGGCCACCCGGCTCATCAACGAACTCGGCTATCGCGGTGCCTCGGTCCAGCGGATCGCGTCCGAACTGAACGTGACCAAGGGGTCGTTCTACCACCATCTCGATGCCAAGGACGATCTGGTCATCGCCTGCTATCGCCGCAGCTTCGACACGATCAGCGCGGCGCAGCGTGCCGCCGATCACGCCGGCAGCAGCCATTGGCAGCGACTGTCGAGCACGCTTGCGTTGCTGGTCGACGCACAGTTCACGGACCAGGGGCCGTTGTTGCGCACCACCGCACTGTCCGGGCTACCGCTGACCGTGCGACAGGCGATGGTCGACCGCTCCAACCGCATCGCCCGCCGCTTCGCCGGTACGATCAGCGACGGCATCGCCGAAGGCTCGCTGCGCCCCGTCGACCCGCTGATCGCGGCGCAGGCGCTGATGGCATTGCAGAACGCCGCGTTCGACATGCGCAACTGGGCCGCGACGATGCCACGCGAGCGGGCGGTCGGCTTCTATGCGTCGACGGTGATGACGGGGTTGTTTGACGATCCGGTGGTATAGTCTACCGACCCAAGGCCCGTACCAGCCGGATGCCGAGATGGTCGATACCCGGATTGCGTTCCGAGAAGAACTGGCGGTGGCTGAAATGCTCCCACACCGCCTCAACCGCCCAGCGGCGATCGAGGCGAACACCGATCGACGCATTGGGATTGAACAATATTTGCGACCCGAACGACGTCCGCCGCCGATAAATATCGTATCGACGTTGCGCCTCGCCGGCCGACAATCCCGGAGCGAATGGATCGGGGGTGACGTCATAGCCGTCGATCAGGGTCAACCCGATCCCGACCTGGCCATATAGCCGGCGCTTCAGGACATGCTGTCGCCACTCGGCTCCGGCGCTAAAAAAGCTCGTTCGCCCGGCCGTGCTGATCTGCGCCTTTGCGGTCAGACGCGGCTTGAGCAGGATGCGCAGCGGCGCACTGCGATAGGTCAACTGCACGTCGACGGTGCCATTTTCCTCGAACCCCTCGTAAAATTGCCCGGCGGGCAGTTCGGGAAGGTCGAAGATCAGCTTGCCGCCGAGCGGATGAAAGTTCGCTCCATGGCGGAACACGCCGACCGCAAGCTCGGGCGCATCGCGTTGCGGCGGCGGCGCTGGTCGGTCCTGCGCCGAAGCCGTTGTCGAGACGAGCGCCATCGCCGCGCCAAACACGTACCGATTCAACCGGTTCATAGGCCACCTGTTGCAGAACGGCGTTCGTTACGCCCTAAAAACCATGTATGATGGCAATATCTTTTCGTAAAACAGAAAGAATTGTATGTCGGACGTAATGTTATTGCCACTGCGTCAGGCAAAGCTATGCCGCGTTTTCGGTGTCGTTTTTCTGTTGGCGGCAATGGTCATGCCTTTCGTCATCGTGACAGCCGGCCTGACCCCAGGTGCCAATCCCTATTGCGGTGGCGGCAAGGGCTGCGTGTGGAAAGCACAGCCCAGTCTCTTGCTGGACGAGGAGACACGGCTGCAAGTCGCGGCCACCGCTACCACGCAGCGGCGCTTCGAATCCTATGCCGCGCGACCCGACATACGGATTGGCCTGGCGTTGGTGGATGCTGTTGATTCGGTGCCGTTTGGAATGATGATGTTCAGCGTAGGGCTGGCGCTGCGGCGGCTCGGCGGCCCGGTTCAGGACGCGCTGCTACAGGCGCTGCGCTGGCTGCGCCGGGCATCGGCGGCGGCGATCCTGTGGTCGCTGGCGCAACCGGTGTACGAGACGCTGCTGACGATATTGCTGTCCCCCGGCACCCCCGCCTGGCCGATGGTCGCACCGTCGATCTATCTTGCGAGCATCGCCACCGGGTTGCTCCTGGCGCTGGCGGCCTATGCGACGATCTGGGCACTGGAGGCGACGCTGCGGGCGCAACGCGACCTTGCCGAGTTCGTCTGATGCCGGTGATCGTCCATCTCGACGTGATGCTCGCACGACGCAAGGTTCGCTCGAAACAGCTGGCCGAAGCCATCGGCATCACCGAATCCAACCTCTCGCTCCTGAAATCGGGCAAGGTGAAGGGAATGCGGTTCGCGACGCTCGCCGCGATCTGTCGCTATCTCGACTGCGAACCGGGAGACATCCTCGGCTACGAGATATCCGACGACGACCTGCGCCCCGACAAGGTGCGGGAATAAGCGCCTACGCCAACACCCCCCGATATTGCTCGCGCAACGCCGTCTTCCTCAACTTGCCCGTCGCACTGTGCGGCAGCGCGTCGACGAAGATGACGCGGTCGGGCAGCCACCATTTGGCAACCTTCGTCGCCAGATGCGCCAGCACCGTTTCCGCCGTCACCTCCGCGCCCGGCCGCTGGACCACCAGCAGCACCGGCCGTTCGTCCCAGCGCGGATGCGGCACGCCGATCGCCGCCGCCTCCGCCACGCCGGGGCATCCGACCGCGGCATTTTCCAGATCGACCGAGCTGATCCATTCGCCGCCCGATTTGATGACGTCCTTTGCGCGGTCGGTGATCTGCATCGTGCCGTCGGGGTGCAGCATCGCCACGTCGCCGGTGTCGAACCAGCCGTCAGGGGTCAGCGCATCGCCGCTTTCGTCTCGGAAATAGCGTTTGAGCACCCATGGGCCGCGCACCTGCAACTGCCCCGACGTCTCGCCATCGCGCGGCAGCACCGCGCCAGCTTCATCGACCGTGCGCAGTTCGACGCCGAACGGCACCTTGCCCTGTCGGCAGACCTGATCGACGCGCTGGTCGAAGCTGAGGTCGTCCCAGTCCGCGCCGGCCGCGCCCATCGTGCCGATCGGCGAGGTTTCGGTCATGCCCCACGCGTGGTTGACCCGCACGCCCATTCGCATGATCCGTTCAATCATCGCGCGCGGGGCCGCCGATCCGCCGATCGTCACGACCTGCAGATGCTCGGGCGCGGCGCCGGTCGCGTCCATATACTGGAACATCGCGAACCAGACGGTCGGCACACCCGCCGAATGCGTCACCCGTTCGCGGTTCATCAGGTCGCACAGCACGGCGGGTTCGTTGACGGCGGAAAACACGACCTTCGCCCCCACCGCCGGCGCGGCGAAGGGCAGTCCCCAGCCGACCGCGTGGAACATCGGCACCACCGGCAGGCACACCGCCCGTTGCGACAGGTCGAATTCGTCGGGCTGCAACTCGGCAATGGCGTGGAGCACGTTCGAGCGGTGCGAATAGATCACGCCCTTCGGATCGCCGGTCGTGCCGCTGGTATAGCAGATCATGCAATGGTCGCGCTCGTCCCCCTCGACCCACGCATAGTCGCCGGTCTCGGGCGCGATCAGCGCGGCGAAGGAGCCCGGCCCGTCGCCGTCCATCACGATGAAATGGTCGATACCGGGCAGCCGCGACTTCATCCGATCGACGATCGGCGCGAACGCCGCGTCGTATAGCAGCACCCGATCGCCGGCATGGTCGGCGATATAGGCCAGTTGATCGTCGAACAGTCGCGGATTGATGGTGTGGATAATGCCACCCATGCCGATCACGCCATACCACGCGATCAGGTGATGGGCGTGGTTCATCGCCATCGTCGCCACGCGGTCGCCGGGCCGGATGCCCAGCCGCTCCAGCGCCTGCGCCAGCCGCCGCGCATCGTGCGCGATGCCCGCCCAGTTCGTCCGCGTCTCGGTGCCGTTCGCCCAGCGGGTGACGATCTCGCGACCCCCATGCTCACGCTCGGCATGGTCGAGCAACCGGGGTACTCGAAGTTCGAAATCCTGCATTCCGCCCAGCACGCGCACTCTCCTTCGCGAACGGGGCCGTACCGCCCCTATCCGACGGCAGCGATCGATGGCTTCACCGTATCGAACGCCGCGCTGGCGACACCTTGCAGCCTGCCAACCCGTTCGGCAAGCTCGCCATCGATCTGAAAATCGCGGCCCAGACATACCCGAGCTTCGATTCCGTCAACGGCAGGGACCGATATCCAGATTTCGCCACGGCCGCCGCGCTCGCCCATGACCAGTCCCGCCAGCGCCGGATAGGCGGCGGCATCGTCGATCGTCAGGTCCAGCCGCAGCCGGACGTCGCGGGCGATCAGGTCGAACGGTTTGAGCGACTTGACCGTCGCCCGCGCGCTTTCATCCCCGGCACGGCGATCGAGTTCGAGCGTGAACAGGCCGCATCCGCCAACCTTGCCGGCGGCTTCCAGATCGTTCGCCGGCCCTTCGTCGAAACAGGTCACCGGTACCTGCCCCGTCGCGTCGGACAGCGTCGCCATCATGTACCGCTTGCCGCGTGCCGAGGTCCGCCAGCGCGCATCCTCGACCAGTGCCGCCACCGTCGCACCGACCCGGCCGCCCTCCGGTACGGGCGTGTCGGCCAGATCGGCGATTTTCCGCGCGCCATGCGCACTGGCGAGATGGGCGTAGCGATCGAGCGGATGCGCCGAGAAATAGAAGCCGAACGCGTCCTTCTCCGCCGCGATCGCCTGGGTCAGCGACCAGTGCACGTCGGGCATCCGGATCGCCGCCTCGGTCGCGCCGCTCGCTTCGCCGAACAGGCCGCCCTGCCCGCTCGACCGGTTCGCCTCGGTCCGCTGCGCCGTCGCCATCAGCGTATCGGCCAGCGCACGGACTCCGGCCCGGTCGAGCGCGATACAATCGAACGCACCGGCCGCCGCCAGCGTCTCGATCTGCCGTTTGTTGAGCAGCTTGGGGTCGACCCGTGTCGCGAAATCGTCGAGCGACTTGTACGGCCCCTTCGCCGCGCGCTCCTCGACCATCAGCTCCATCGCCCGCTCGCCGACGCCCTTCAACGCCGACAGCGCATAGCGCACCGCAAGGCCGTCACCAGTTTCCTCGACACCGAAGGTCGCGTCGCTGGCGTTGATGCACGGCGGCAGGCATTCGATGCGCAACCGCTTCATATCGTCGACGAAGATCGCCAGCTTGTCGGTCTGCGCATAATCGAACGCCATCGACGCCGCATAGAATTCGTGCGGGTGATGCGCCTTCAGCCACGCCGTCTGATAGGCGAGCAGCGCATAGGCGGCCGCGTGGCTCTTGTTGAACCCATAGCCGGCGAACTTGTCGATCAGATCGAACAGCTCGTTGGCCTTGGCCGCCGGGATGCCGTTCATCTCGGCACAGCCCTTCACGAAGATCGAACGCTGGGCGTCCATCTCCGCCTTCACCTTCTTGCCCATCGCGCGCCGCAGCATGTCCGCGCCGCCGAGCGAATAGCCCGCAAGGATCTGCGCGGCCTGCATCACCTGTTCCTGATAGACGAAGATCCCGTAGGTCTCCTTCAGGATCGGTTCGAGCAGGTCGTGGGGATAGATCAGCTCCTCGCGCCCGGCCTTGCGCGCGCCGAACGACGGGATGTTGTCCATCGGTCCCGGCCGGTACAGCGACACCAGCGCGATGATGTCGCCGAAATTACTCGGCCGCACCGCGGTCAGCGTCCGCCGCATCCCTTCCGATTCGAGCTGGAACACGCCGACCGTGTCGCCGCGCTTGAGCAGTTCATAGGTGGCGACGTCGTCCCACAACAAGCTGTCGAGATCGACGACGATGCCCCGCCGCGCCAGCAATTCGACCGCGAACTTCAACACCGACAGGGTTTTTAGGCCCAGAAAGTCGAACTTCACCAACCCCGCGCCCTCGACATATTTCATGTCGAACTGCGTGACCGGCATGTCGGACCGCGGATCGCGGTACAGCGGCACCAGTTCGCTGAGCGGCCGATCGCCGATCACCACGCCCGCCGCGTGGGTCGAGCTGTGCCGCGGCAACCCCTCCAGCTTCATGGCGAGGTCGAGCAGCCGCCGGACGTCCTTCTCACCGGTATATTGCTGGTGCAGTTCCGATACGCCGTTGATCGCCCGGTCGAGCGTCCACGGATCGGTCGGGTGGTTCGGCACCAGCTTGGCGAGGCGATCGACCTGCCCATAGCTCATCTGCAACACGCGGCCGGTGTCTTTCAGCACCGCGCGCGCCTTCAGCTTACCGAAGGTGATGATCTGCGCCACCTGATCGCGGCCATATTTCTGCTGGACGTAGCGGATGACCTCGCCGCGCCGCGTTTCGCAGAAATCGATGTCGAAGTCGGGCATCGACACGCGTTCCGGGTTCAGGAAGCGTTCGAACAGCAACCCCAGCTTGATCGGGTCCAGGTCGGTAATGGTGAGCGCCCATGCCACCGCCGAACCCGCGCCCGACCCACGGCCCGGCCCGACCGGAATGTCGTGATCCTTGGCCCATTTGATGAAGTCGGCGACGATCAGGAAATAGCCCGGAAACCCCATCTGGCAGATGACGTCGAGTTCGAAGTCGAGCCGCTCGAAATAGTCCGGAAACTTCGCTTGCAGCTCGGCTTCGGACAGGTCGGGAATGGTCCCCGTCTCCGCCGGCGTCGGTGCATCTTCCCACGGTGCTGGTGCATCGACCGCGACTTCGGCCCGGACCATGCCCGCTTCCAGCGCGACGATCTTGCGCAACCGATCGACCAGCCCGGCGCGCGAATCGACGCGCAGCTTCAGCGCCTCACCCTCGCGGTCGCCGGCAAGGCTGGGCAGGATCGGCTTGCGCTTGGGGGCCGCCACCGCGCAACGCTGCGCCACGACCAGCGTATTGGCCAGCGCCTCGGGCAGGTCGGCGAACATTTCCTGCATGACCGCTGCGGGCTTCAGCCACGCTTGCGGCGACGACCGCTGCCGATCCTCGCTCGCGACATAGCTGGACGAGGCGATGCACAGCATGGCGTCGTGCGCGTCGTGGAAATCGGCCTCGGCGAAGCAGCACGGATTGGTCGCGACCAGCGGCAGGTCGCGGGCATAAGCGAGGTCGAGCAGCTGCGGCTCCGCCTTCGCCTCGACCGCATCGTCGCGCCGGGCGATCTCGATATACAGCCGGTCGCCGAACAGTGCCTGCAACCGGTCGGCATAGGCCATCGCTTCGTCGTCGCGCCCGGCCGCAAACAGCCGCGCCAGCGCCCCGTCACCCGCCCCGGTCAGCGCGACCAGCCCGTCGCTGCGCCCGATCAGCGCATCGATCGGCACATGCGCGGGAATTTCGACCGGCCGGTCGAGATGCGCCATCGACACCAGCGCGCACAGATTGTCATAGCCGCGCGCGTCCTGCGCATAGAGCGGCAGCCAGTCGATTTCCGGCTCCTGCATCTCCGGCCCGCCCGGCCGCGCGACCGCCAGCAGCGTGCCGACCAGCGGCTGGACGCCCTGATCCTTGCATGCGTCCGAAAACGCCATCGCGGCATACAGCCCGTTGCGATCGGACAGCCCGGCGGCGGGAAAGCCCAGCTTGCGCGCGACCTTGGCAATCGCCTTCGGTTCGATCGCGCCCTCCAGCATGGTGTAGGACGAAAAGATACGAAGCGGCACGAACCCGGAATGCGTCATCCGATGCACCTAACCATCGCCGGCTGATTCGACCAGTGCGGCGGACACGGAACCATGACGAACCGCGTCCGTTCGGCGCGGCAACAGGAGGACCGCATGATCGATCACGCCCGCGAACCCCGTATCACCGCCCCCGGCTGGGGCTGGTCGCTCGCCTATGGCATCGTGTCGGTACTGGTCGGCATCCTCGCCTTCGCCGCGCCGTTCCCCGCGACGCTGGCGGCGACGATGATCGTCGGCTTCCTGTTCCTTGCCGGCGGCGTCGCCTCGCTCATCGCCGCCTTTCGCGGACGCGGCGGCCGCGGCTATGCGCTGCTGTTCGGGCTGCTGTCGGTGGTCGCGGGCGGTTATATGGTGCTGGTGCCGGTCGGCGGGGCATTGTCGCTGACGCTGATGATCATCCTCTGGCTCGGCGTGCGCGGTGTCATGGAGCTGTTCGTCGGCTTCCGCTTCAAGCGCCTACGGGTTCCGATGCTGCTGCTGGGCGTGCTCAACATCGTGCTGGCGATCCTGCTCTACTCGACGGTGCCTTGGTCGGCGCTGACCCTGCCGGGCTATATTCTCGGGGCCAGCTTCCTGTTCGGCGGCATCGTCGCGATCATGGGGGCGCTGCACGACCGGCGCGAGCAGGCGGCGTAAGACGAACCCCTGCTCGGCGGATAGCGTTACGCCAATGCCGAAAGCACCGCACCTTCTAGATCCTCCGGCTTGGTCGTCGGCGCGAACCGGGTGACCCGGCCGTCGCGCCCGACGAGGAATTTGGTGAAGTTCCACTTCACCGCTTCGCTACCCAGCACGCCGGGAGCAGCCTGTTTCAACGCGCGGAATAGAGGGGCGGCGTCGGCTCCGTTTACATCGACCTTGCCGAACACCGGGAAGCTGACGTCATAGGTCAGCGAACAGAATTGCGCGATCTCCGCCGCATCGCCCGGCTCCTGCCCGCCGAACTGGTTGCACGGGAAGCCCAGTACCGCGAAGCCGTGCCCGCCGAACTTCCGGTGCAGCGCCTCCAACCCGGCATATTGCGGCGTGAACCCGCATTTCGATGCGACGTTGACGATCACCAGCACCTTGCCGCGATAGTCGGCGAGCGTCGTTTCGGCACCATCGGCGGTCCGCACCGACAGGTCGTACAGGTCGCTCATCGCAGCACCCCGTCGTGCAACCGCACCACCCGATCCATTCGGTTGGCCAGCCGTTCGTTATGCGTCGCGACCAGCGCCGCCGACCCCTGCCCCTGCACCAGCCGGATAAATTCGGCGAAGACGACGTCCGCCGTCGCCTCGTCCAGATTGCCGGTCGGCTCATCGGCCAGCACCAGCGCCGGGCGGTTGGCCAGCGCGCGCGCAACCGCCACCCGTTGCTGCTCGCCGCCCGACAACTGGCTCGGACGGTGATCGAGCCGTTGGCCCAGCCCGAGCGCGGTCAGCAATTCGCTCGCCCGCGCATCCGCCTCGGCACGCGTACCGCCACGGACCAGTTGCGGCAGGACGACATTCTCCAGCGCGTTGAAATCGGGCAGCAAGTGGTGGAACTGATAGATGAAGCCCATCCGGTCGCGCCGCACGACGGTGCGCCGGTTGGCACCGGCCTTCGCAACCTGTTCGCCGCAGACAAGGATCTCGCCCTCGAACCCGCCCTCCAGCAGTCCGACCGCCTGCAACAGCGTCGACTTGCCCGACCCCGACGGCCCCAGCAGCGCGACGATCTCGCCCGGCGCGACGGTCAGGTCGACCCCGCGCAACACGTCGATCGTCACCGCCCCTTGCGTGAAACTCCGCTTCAGTCCGCGGGTCTGGAGAACGGGCTCAGTCATAGCGCAGCACCTGCACGGGATCGGTATTGGCCGCCTTGAACGCCGGGTACAGCGTGGCGAGGAACGAGAAGAGCAGCGCGACCAGCGCGATCGTCACCACCTCGACCGGATCGACCTTCGACGGCAATTCGGTCAGATAGCGCATCGTCGGGTCCCAGATGTCGACGCCGGTCACCGCACCGACCGCCTCGACCACCCGTTGCCGGAACGTCAGGAAAACGAAACCGAGGATCAGCCCCGCGCCGACGCCCAGCGCGCCGATCGTCGTGCCGACGGTCATGAAGATGCGCAGCAGCCCGCCGCGCGTCGCGCCCATCGTCCGCAGGATCGCGATGTCGCGCGTCTTGGCGCGGACCAGCATGATCAGCGACGACAGGATGTTGAACACCGCGATCAGGATGATGATCGACAGCACGGTGAAGGTGACGATCCGGTCGACCGACAGCGCCTGGAACAGTTCGGAATTGAGCTGTCGCCAGTCGGTGATCTGCGCACTCGCCACGAATTTCTCCCGCAGCGGCGCGAGGATGCGGTCGACATCATCGGGGTCGGACGTCTCCAGTTCGATCGACCCGACCGAATCGCCGGTCAGCAGCAATTGCTGTGCATCCTCGATCGGCATGATGACGAAAGCCTTGTCGTAATCATACACCCCGACCTCGACGATCGCGGCGATCCGGTACGGCACCTGCCGGATCATCGTGCCGAACGGGGTCGTCGGCCCCTGCGGACTGATGACCGTGATCTCGCTGCCGACGGTCACGCCCAGCGCCATCGCCAGCCGGCTGCCGATCACGACATTGCCGCTGCCCGGCGTGACGGCGTTCAGCGCGCCCTGCTTCACATTGTCGCGGATCGTCGGATTGTCGCGAATATCCTCGATCCGCATGCCGCGCATCAGGATGAATTCGGACCGGCCATTATAGGTCGCGAACAGCGGCTGTTCGATCAACGGCGTCGCGCTGGTCACGCCCGGCGTCCGCCGCGCCTCCGCCGCGATCCGTCGCCAGTCTGGCAGCTGGTTGTTATATCCCTGAATCAGCGCATGGCCGTTCAGCCCGACGATCTTGTCGAACAATTCGGCACGGAACCCGTTCATCACGCTCATGACAATGACCAGCGCGGCGACGCCCAGCATCACTGCGACCAGGCTGATCGATGCGACCAGCGCGATGAACGCCTCGCCCCGTCCGGGCAACAGATAGCGGCGGGCGATCATCCGCTCGTAACGCGATAGCAGCATAGGGGCGGTCGGTGTCCTCGAACGGAGCCCCCTCGAACGGGGCGTTGCAGCGGCTGTAGGTAGACGCTGGTCCGACTTCAATCCATGCTGTTGCCAAATCGACACATGGTTACGAAAACCGTAGCAAAGCTGCCGCAAAGCCGGTGACAGGGTCGGTCCGGTTCCGTATCGAAGACTTCACGAAGCGCAGGCAAGCAAGGCCACGGTTCGGGGAGGCCAACCGGCTCCGCCCTGGAAGGGGGGAAGGGGCGTAGAAGCGGTGGCAACCAAGGGGGCTGACGAGCGATCGTCACGCAGGCGGCCGGGCTGGCAACAGCCCGGCCGTTTGCCGTTTTGGGGCCTTTGCGGTCGGGGATGGGCGCGGGTTGCCGAATTATGTCGCGCTTCCCTTCCGGGCGAATGCTTGCCCGTAAGCTGTTGCCGTTACTCGCAGAACTGACAAATTGGCCTTCAGCCGCGCGCCAAAGGTCACGAAAGTCACACTTGCCACGTTTTGGCGGGTTACGCGGGTTCCCGAGACCTCTGCGGAAGTCGCGCAATAAACCAAACCGAGCCGTACCCTAGCGAAGGCCGGGGTCCCGTTGCGAAGGCTTTTCCGTAAGTTGCGAACGTTCCCCAACTGGGCCCCGGCCTTCGCCGGGGTACGGTCAAAGAAGTTTCGCAGAGGTCCCGGTTACGCGGGTTAGTGCGGACGGTGTCAAATAGCGCGGCGGAAGATCGCCAGACCGTAATGATGCCACGGGCAGGCGCTGTAGGACAGCGGTTCGCCGACACAGGCGCGGATACCCGTACGCCAGAACCTTACCCCCCGCGACCGTCCCAAAAAATCGTTTCGCAAACCCTCTTGAAGCGCCTTGCCAACGAACCATATCGGTTCACGAGCGGTGCCTGTCGGGCCGTTCGCGAACCGGCATCGCTTCGTGGATGCCGCTCGGTTCAATTCGCTTCTGATGGAGGATTTGACATGCGTAGCTTCGACTTCACCCCGTATCGCCGCTCGACCATCGGCTTCGACCGTTTGTTCGACATGCTCGAAAACAATGCGCGGGCGACGACGGGTGAAAATTATCCGCCCTTCAATCTCGAACGTCTGGCCGAAGACCGTTACCGCATCACGCTGGCGATCGCCGGTTTCAAGCGCGAAGAGGTGGACATCACCGCCCAGCAGAACCTGCTTGTGGTGTCGGGTCGCAAGGCCGAGCAGACCGACGCACAGAAGAGCGCGGTCCTGCATCTGGGCATCGCCAACCGCAGCTTCGAACGCCGGTTCGAACTGGCCGATTTCATCGTCGTCGAAAACGCCGACCTTGCCGATGGCTTGCTGACCATCGACCTGCGTCGCGAAATCCCCGACGCGATGAAGCCGCGCCGCATCGCGATCGGCAGCACGACCGAACAGCCGGTCATCGCGAATGACGCGGCCGGGAGCGACGAACCGGCACACGCTGCCTGACCTGCGGGGAATTGTTTGATAACGCGCTGTAGGCGGGCGTCCGAACCGGATGGGTTCGGGCGCCCGTTCGCGTTTGTGAGACGCCCCTGCCCGTGTCGTCCTTCTCGCGCAGGTGGGAATCCATAAACGCAACGCTTGCGATCGACGTCCAAACGTCAGCGTATATGGATTTCCGCCTTCGCGGGAAGGACGAATGGAATTAAACCAGCCGCGACTGCTTCACCGCCGCGGCGACAAAGCTCGCGAACAGCGGGTGCGGATCGAACGGCTTGGACTTCAGCTCCGGGTGGAACTGCACGCCGACGAACCATGGATGGTCGGGCCGCTCGACGATTTCGGGCAGCATCCCGTCGGGCGACATGCCGGAGAACACCAGCCCGCCAGATTCCAGCATCTCGCGATAGCCGGTGTTTACTTCATAGCGATGGCGATGCCGCTCGCTGATCGACGTCCCGCCATAGATCGACGCGACGACCGAATTGCCCGTCAGCGTCGCTTCATAGGCACCCAGCCGCATCGTGCCGCCCAGATCGCCGTCCGATTCGCGCTTCTGGATGCCCTCGGGGCTCATCCATTCGGTAATCATGCCGACGACCGGCTGATCGGTCGGGCCAAATTCGGTCGAAGACGCGTCCGGAATCTTACCGGTGGTGCGAACGCCCTCGATACAGGCCATCTGCATCCCGAAGCATATCCCGAAGTACGGCACCTTGCGCTCGCGTGCGAAGCGGACGCTGGCGATCTTGCCCTCGGCACCACGCTCGCCGAACGCGCCGGGAACGAGGATCGCGTGACACGGCTCCAGCTCGGCGGCGACCATGTCGTGATCGCCCTCGAACAGCTCGGCGTCGATCCAGCGGATGTTGACCTTCACCCGGTTGGCGATGCCGCCGTGCACCAGCGCCTCGTTCAGCGACTTGTACGCATCCTGCAGCCCGACATATTTGCCGACCACGCCGATCGTCACTTCGCCTTCGGGATTCTGGAGGCGGTCCATGATGTCGCTCCAGCGCGACAGGTCGGGCGCGTCGCCGGGTTCGATCCCGAAGGCGCGCAGCACCTCGGCGTCCAGCCCCTCGGCATGATATTGCTCGGGCACCGCATAGATGCTCGAGGCGTCGAGGGCGGGAATGACCGCAGCGGCCGGCACGTTGCAGAACAACGCGATCTTCGCCCGTTCGCTCGCCGGCAGCGGCTTTTCGCAGCGGCAGACCAGCACGTCGGGCTGTACGCCCAGCGCCGCTAGTTCGCGCACCGAATGCTGCGTCGGCTTGGTCTTCAGCTCGCCCGCCGCCGCGATGTAGGGCACCAGCGTGACGTGGATGCTGATCGAGCGGCCACGGCCCAGTTCGTTCTTCAGCTGGCGAATCGCCTCGATGAACGGCAGCGATTCGATGTCGCCGACCGTCCCGCCGATCTCGCACAATACGAAATCCAGATCCTGACCGTCGTCGTCGACGGTATCGGCCTGTGCGAACGCCTTGATCGCGTCGGTCACGTGCGGGACGACCTGCACCGTCGCGCCCAGATAATCGCCACGCCGTTCGCGCTGGATGATCGTCTGATAAATGCGGCCCGAGGTGACGTTGTCCGACTGATGCGCCGCCACGCCCGTGAAGCGTTCATAGTGACCGAGGTCGAGGTCGGTTTCCGCCCCGTCGTCGGTCACATAGACTTCGCCATGCTGATAGGGCGACATCGTGCCCGGATCGACGTTCAGATACGGATCGAACTTGCGGATGCGGACCTTGTAGCCCCGCGCCTGCAAGAGTGCTGCGAGAGAGGCCGCCATGAGGCCCTTGCCGAGCGACGAGACCACGCCGCCGGTGATGAAGATATACCGCGCCATGGGAGATATCGCCTAGCGTCGAACGCCATCGCCGCCAAGCGCGGGATTGCTCCCACGCCCGCGAAATACGACGGACCGGTTGATGAAAGTGGTTTAGCGGGCCAGCGGGACCGCGCCGTTATCGGCACCCGTCAGGTTGCCGATCGGATCAGCCGCCGGATTGGCCGGTGCGCTGGCGGCGGGCGGCGGAGTCGTCGGCCGTGCCAGCGAGGTATCGATGGAATTGGCCCCCCGATTCGCCGCGATCACCGCCAGCGCGATGCTCATCGCGACGAACAGCCCGGCAAGGACCGCGGTCGCCCGCGTCAGGAAATCGGCGGCACCGCGTGCCGACATCAGTCCCGACGGGCTGCCGCCGGTGGTCAGCCCGCCACCTTCCGACTTCTGCATGAGGATCACCGTCACGAGCAGCGCGGCGATGATCGCATGGACGACAAGCAGGAAGGTGAACATGGTCGGGGAACATTTCCGAAAGAAAGGAGTGCGGGTTCGAAGCGCGCCACATAGGCGAGCGCGGCCCGCCAATCAACCGAGCGCCTCCGACCCGATCGTCACATTATCGTATCGACCGGGAAACCAAGCGCGCAACTGCGACGTTCATGTTTCGACCCCGCCTCACGGCCTGTATCGACGTTAGGTTGCTGCAATGTTTCCAACTATTCCACTGAAAAAATGGATGGACGGCCTGGTCGACTATGTCCGGTCGGGCGAGCCGGACCTGACCAATCGGCAGATGGCGCTGATGATGATCGTCTATCTGCAACCCGGCCCGCATACCGTGCGCGGCCTTGCCCGTGCGCTGAACGTATCGAAGCCCGTCGTAACGCGCGCCTTGAATCGTCTGGGTACGCTCGGCTATCTCCGGCGCCAACGTGACGATGCCGACAAGCGGAACATCTTCGTCGCGCAGACCAGCGAAGGGGCCAATTTTCTTGCAGAGTTCGGGCAGTTCATGGGCGGCGACGGCGTCGGCGACTTCCAACGACGCGCCAGCGCGTAGCCGCTTCGCGCTGCGCGGGCGGTCGGTCGCGCTCGACACCCGAATCGACGCGGTCCGTCGCGATCTGGCCGATATCCGCCTCGCCGACCGGGTCTTCGCGCCGCATTATGCCGTACCGGCACGGCGCAGCATCGGTGGTGCGACCGCCATCCTCGGCGCTCCCGCGGGCCATGTCGTATCGCAGGCACTGGCCGGCGAGCCGTTCGACGTCCTCGAATTCACCTCCACCCATGGCTGGGGCCGTTCGCCGATCGATGGCAGCGTCGGATTCGTGCCGCGGACCGCGCTGGTCGACGCCTATGACGCATCGCACGTCGTCATCGCCGCCCGGTCCATCCTGTACGCCGATCGTTCGCTCGATCGCCCGCTTCCGCTGTCGCTGCCGATGGGCAGCCGCGTCGCCGCCGTTCCGGCGAACGACGAATGGACCGAGGTGGACGGCGGATATCTGCTCGCGACGACGCTGTTGCCGCTGTCGGACGAAACGGGCGATGCGGTTGCCTGTGCATTGCGTCTGAAGGGCGTGCCCGTGCTGGCCGGTGGTCGCTCGGGCGACGGGGTCGATGCCGCCGGTCTGATCTTTCTGGCGCTGTCGCTGGCCGGGTCGCCACCGGCGCGGTTCGTCGATTTGCAGGCGGAGACCATCGGCACGCCGCTGGCGGCCGGCGATCCGCTGCGGCGCGGCGACCTGATCTTCTTTAATGACCATGTCGCAATGCTGGTCGATACCGATACCGTCATCCATGCCGACGACGTCGTGCGGTGCGAACCCGTCGCCGCGCTCGACCGGTTCGGCCCCATTCGCGCCCGGAGGCGCCCCGCATGAACGTTCGCGTCTTCATCGACGGTGCCGCCGGCACCACCGGCCTCGAAATCGCCGACCGGCTGTCGGGCCGGACCGAGATCGACTTCATCACGCTCGACGACACCCGTCGCAAGGATGCGGCGGCGCGGCGCGAGGCGCTGAACGATGCCGATTTCGTGATTCTCTGCCTGCCCGACGATGCGGCGCGCGAGGCGGTATCGCTGATCGACAACGACCGCACGCGGGTGATCGACGCATCGACCGCACACCGCGTCGCCGATGGCTGGACCTATGGCATGGCCGAACTGGAACCGTCGCAGCCGGGCACGATCGCGACGGCGATGCGCGTGTCGAATCCGGGCTGTTATCCTACCGGCTTCCTCGCGCTGGTACGGCCGCTGGTCCGCGCTGGCCTGATCCCGCACGAATGGCCGGTCAGCGTCAACGCCGTCTCGGGCTATTCGGGCGGCGGCAAGGCGATGATCGCCGCGTTCGAGAATGGCGAGACCGATACCGCATGGCTCGGCTACGGCCTGTCGCTCGCGCACAAGCATGTGCCCGAGATGCAGCGTCACGCCCGCCTCGCCCATCCGCCGCTGTTCCAGCCGTCGGTCGCGCGCACCTATCGCGGGATGGTGGTCGAAGTGCCGTTGCCGCTGTTCGCGTTCCACCGCCGCCCCAGCCTGTCGGCGATCGAACAGACGCTGCGCGAGGCCTATCGCGAATCGCCGGTGGTCCGCGTCCTTGACGGCGACGACAGCGCGATTCCGATCGAGGCCGATGCCGGCACCGACCGCCTGTCGCTGCGCGTGTTCGGCAATATGGAGACGGGCCAGGCGCGACTGATCGCGACGCTCGACAATCTGGGCAAGGGCGCGGCCGGTGCGGCGGTTCAGAACTTCAACCTGATGGCCGGTTTCGACCAGACGGCGGGTCTGACGCTCTGAGCGCGGCTGCCCTCCGTCCGTAATATTCTGACGTTTCGCGCAATCGTTTCGCGTCGCCTGCCCATGCCGCCTTCGCGTTTGCGAAATAGGCTGCTAGGAGCGCGCGGGACCGAATTGGAAGATAGGAGCACGCATGACGAGGCAAGCGGTAGCGAAGCTGCTGTTGTTCGGCGCGACCGGGGATTTGTCGCAACGGATGCTGCTCCCCTCGCTCTACGGCCTCCATGCCGATGGCCTGTTGCCGGCCGGCCTGACCATCACCGGCACCGCGCGGCATGAGCATGACGATGACGGCTTCCGCGCGTTCGCACGCCATGCGCTCGACGAGTTCCTGCCCGACGATCGCAAGGACGAGGCGGCGATCGACGGCTTTCTCGCGCGGCTGCAATATCAGCCGCTCGACGCGTCGAACGTTGACGGTTTCGCCGATCTTGCGCGCAAGCTCGGCGATATTTCGGGCGGTCTTGCGATCTTCCTGTCGACTGCGCCGTGGCTGTTCGGCCCGACCATCACCGGCCTGAAGAGCGCCGGCCTGACCGGACCCGAAGTCCGCATCAGCCTCGAAAAGCCGCTCGGCAAGGATCTCCAATCGAGCCGTGAGATCAACGATCTGGTCGCCGCCGCCTTTCCGGAGGAGCGGACGTTCCGCATCGACCATTATCTGGGCAAGGAAACCGTCCAGAACATTCTGGCGCTGCGCTTCGGCAATGCGATGTTCGAACCGGTGTGGAACGCGCGCGGCATCGACCATGTCCAGATCACCATCTCCGAAACCGTCGGCCTAGAAGGGCGCGCGGGCTATTATGACGAGGTCGGCGCACTGCGCGACATGGTCCAGAACCACGTCATGCAGCTGGTCGCGCTGATCGCGATGGAGCCGCCCGCCAAGTTCGACGGCACCTCGATCCGCGACGAAAAGGTCAAGGTCCTCCGCTCGCTGCGCCCGATCGGCGCGGCCGAGGTCAACACCCACACGGTCACCGGCCAATATGACGCCGGCGCGGTGAAGGGCGAGATCGTCCGGGGATATGACGAGGAACTGGGCAAGGATTCGGACACCGAAACCTTCGTCGCGGTAAAGGCGCATATCGACAACTGGCGCTGGCAGGGCGTGCCCTTCTACCTGCGTACCGGCAAGCGGATGCAGGATCGCCATTCGGAAATTTCGATCCAGTTCAAGCCGGTACCGCATTCGATCTTCGCCGATCGCGGCGGCCGGTTGCAGCCCAACACGCTGGTCATCCGCCTTCAGCCCGAGGAATATGTCCGCCTGCTGGTGATGGCCAAGGAACCCGGCCTCGACCGCGACGGCATCCGCCTGAGCGAAGTGCCGCTCGACCTGTCGCTGACCACCGCCTTTGCCGGTACCCGCCGCCGTATCGCCTATGAGCGGTTGCTGCTCGACCTGATCGAAGGCGATCCGACGCTGTTCGTCCGCCGCGACGAGGTGGAGGCGCAGTGGCAATGGATCGACGCGATCCGCGACGGGTGGAAAGCGAATGCGACCAGTCCCAAGGGGTATCCGTCGGGAAGCTGGGGACCGAATGCCAGCGTCGCGCTGACCGAACGCGACGGGGTGACGTGGAACGAGTGAGCGGCTGACGCGCTCCTCTTCCGCACCATAATTATGCCGTTCAGTTCGAGCAGCATCGAGCGAAGTCCAGATGCGCCCGTCGAGAACCGGTTCTCAGGCACGCTCGAACGGAACGGAACAATACACGGGATGATAGAATGACCGAAATCGAATGGTGGGAATATGACGAACCCGCCGAATTCGCCGACGCGCTGGCCGGCGATATCCAGTTCATCATAGAATCGGCGATCGACGCGCGCGGCGCGGCGGTGATCGCGCTGGCGGGTGGTCGCACCCCCGCCCCGATCTATGACAAGCTGATCAAGGCGAAGCTCGACTGGAAGCGTGTGACGATCGTCCCCACCGACGACCGGATCGTGCCGATGGGCGACGCGATGTCGAACGTCACCGGCCTTGCCAAGGTCTTCCTGCCCAAGGGCGCGCGGGTCATTCCGCTGACAGCCGAAAAGGCCCCCGATTACAAGGCTGCCGGCCGCGCCGCCGATGCGCGGTTGCAGGATCTGCACTGGCCGCTCGACCTCTGTCTGCTCGGCATGGGCGCCGATGGCCATACCGCGTCTATCTTCCCCGGTCCCGACCTTACCGAGGCACTGACCGGTCCCAAGGAACGTCGCGCGCTGGGCGTGATGCCCGACCCGCTGCCGCCGGAAGCGCCGGTCGCGCGCGTGACGCTGAGCCATGCCGCCATCGCCTCGGCGCGCGCGCTGATGATCGCGATCACCGGCGATGAAAAGAAATCGGTGCTCGAACGCGCGATCGATCAGGGCGCGTCGTCGGCCTATCCGATCGGCCGCGTGCTGGCCGAAGTCGAACTTCCCGTCGATATTCATTGGAGCCGCTAATGGCCCTCAACGCCACGATCGCCGCCGTCACCGACCGCATCATTGAAGCGTCGCGGACCAAGCGTGCCGCCTATCTTGCGCTGATCGACCGCGAGCGGGAGAGCGGCGTCGACCGGCCAATGCTCGGCTGCGCGAACCTCGCCCATGCCTATGCCGGCACCGACGAGGATCGCGACGCGATGCGTCCGGCCAACCGGATGAACATCGGCATCGTCACCGCGTATAACGACATGCTGTCGGCGCACGCGCCTTATTACCGCTATCCCGAACAGATGAAGGTCTGGGCGCGCGAGGCGGGCGTGACCGCGCAGGTCGCCGGCGGCGTGCCGGCGATGTGCGACGGGGTGACGCAGGGCTTTCCCGGCATGGAATTGTCGCTGTTCAGTCGCGACACGATCGCGCTGTCCACGGCGGTGGCATTGAGCCACGGTGCGTTCGAGGGCGCGGCGCTGCTCGGCATTTGTGACAAGATCGTGCCCGGCCTGCTGATGGGCGCGCTGCGTTTCGGGCATCTGCCGATGGTGCTGATCCCCGGCGGCCCGATGCGGTCGGGCATCCCCAACAAGCAGAAGGCAGCGGTCCGCGAGGCCTATGCGGAAGGGAAAGTCGGGCGCGAGGAACTGCTCGACGCCGAAATTGCCGCCTATCATGGCAAGGGCACCTGCACCTTCTATGGCACCGCTAATTCGAACCAGATGATGGTCGAAGCGATGGGCCTGCACGTCCCCGATGCCGCTTTCGCCAATCCGGGCACCAAGCGTCGGCAGGAACTGACCCGCTACGCCATCCACCGCCTCGCCGAAATCGGCTGGGACGGCGACGATTATCGCCCGATCGGCCGGGTGGTCGATGAAAAGGCGATCGTGAACGCCGCGATCGTGCTGCTGGCCACCGGCGGGTCGACCAACCACCTGATCCACCTGCCCGCTATCGCGCGCTGCGCCGGGATCGTCATCGACTGGGACGACTTCAACCGCCTGTCCGAAGTCGTGCCGCTGCTCACCCGCGTCTATCCCAACGGGTCGGCGGATGTGAACGGGTTCGAGGATGCCGGCGGTCCGTCGTTCGTCATCCGCGAACTGCTGCGCGGCGGGCTGCTGCACGGCGACGTGCTGACCATCGCGAAGGACGGCATGGCCGCTTATGGCCGCCAGTCGACGATCGAGGACGACAAGCTGGTCTGGAAGGACCATGCCCCGGTCAGCGGCGACGACACCATCGTCCGGACCGTCGACGCGCCGTTCGCGCCCGAGGGCGGCTTCCGCATCCTCGAGGGGAATATCGGCCGCGCCTGTATCAAGGTGTCGGCGGTCGACCCCGATCGCTGGGTCATCGAGGCACCCTGCCGCGTGTTCAGCGACCAGGCATCGGTGCAGGCGGCGTTCAAGGCCGGTGAACTCGACCGCGACGTCGTGGTCGTGGTCCGCCATCAGGGGCCGCGCGCCAACGGCATGCCGGAGCTGCACAAGCTGACCCCGCCGCTGGGCGTGCTGCAGAATCGGGGCTTCCGCGTGGCGCTGGTCACCGACGGGCGCATGTCGGGGGCGTCGGGCAAGGTGCCGGCGGCGATCCACCTCTCGCCCGAGGCGTTGGGCGGCGGGCCGATCGGCAAGCTGCGCGACGGCGACGTCATCCGCCTCGACGCGAATGCCAATACGCTGGCGGCGCTGGTCCCGGCCGACGAATGGGCCGCGCGCGACCATGCGCCCACACCGCCCCCAGCCGACGGCACCGGTCGCGAAATCTTTGCGATGATGCGACAGGGCGCGAGCGAGGCCGAAGCCGGCGGCTCGGCTATGCTGGCGGCGGCGGGGCTGTAGGACGATAGGGCGACCGGCTGTCCCGGTCGTCACCCCGGACTTGATCCGGGGTCCCGCTTCTTTTGTTGAAGCGGTGGAAAAGCGGGACCCCGGATCAAGTCCGGGGTGACGATGAGGATCAGGAGAGGTCATGGAAGTCGTTGCGGTAGATATCGGCGGCACGCACGCCCGCTTCGCGATCGCCGAGGTCGAGGACGGCCGGGTGGTCCATCTGGGCGAACCGACCACGCAGAAGGTCGCCGAACATGGCAGCCTGCAACTCGCATGGCGTGCGTTCGAGCGCACGCTCGGCCGCCCGCTGCCCACCGCCGCCAGCCTTGCGGTCGCCTCGCCGGTCAACGACACGCTGATCAAGTTCACCAACAATCCGTGGATCATCCGTCCGCCGTTGATGCAGGAACGGCTCGGCGTCGAAACCTGGACGATCATCAACGATTTCGGCGCGGTCGGGCACGCCGTGGCGCAGGTCGACCAGGACGATTTCATCCACCTGTGCGGTCCCGAAGGCCCGCTACCGACGCGCGGCGTCGTCACGATCTGCGGTCCGGGCACCGGTCTGGGCGTCGCGCAGCTGCTGCGGACGCCGGAGCGGTATCATGTCCTCGAAACCGAAGGCGGGCATCAGGATTTCGCTCCGCTCGACGGCATCGAGGATGCGCTGCTCAAGCGGCTGCGCAAGGCGCATGGCCGCGGATCGAACGAACGCGCCTGTGCCGGGCCGTCGATCGTCGCATGGTACGAAACGCTGGCGGAGATCGAGGGCGTGTCGGTGCCGCACAGCGACGACAAGACCATCTGGGCCGCCGCGCTCGACGGCACGGACAGCATCGCCGTCGCCGCGCTAGACCGCTTCTGCCTGACGCTTGGTGCCGTTGCCGGCGATCTCGCGCTGGCGCAGGGCGCAAAGGCGGTGGTCATCGCCGGCGGCCTTGGCCTGAGGCTCAGAGATCACCTGCTCGAATCAGGATTCGGCACGCGCTTCACTGCGAAGGGCCGCTTCCAGACGCTGATGGCGGGTATTCCCGTCAAGCTCATCACCCATCCCCAGCCCGGCCTGTTCGGGGCCGCTGCCGCCTTTGCACAGGAGCACGCTCGATGACCGTCACCATCGCTGACATCATGCAGACCAGCCCGGTCATCCCGGTCCTGGTCATTCACGACGCCGCCGACGCTCGCCCGATGGCGGAAGCGCTGGTCAAGGGCGGGCTGCGCGTCCTCGAAGTGACGCTGCGCACCCCGGCCGCGCTGGAAGCCATTGCCGAGATGAAGAAGGTCGACGGCGCGATCGTCGGAGCCGGGACCGTCGTCACCGCCGATCAGTTCAAGCAGGCGATGGACGCCGGCAGCGAGTTCATCGTCTCACCGGGGCTGACCGAAACCATCGGCCGCCCGATCATCGACAGCCGCGTGCCCTTCTTGCCGGGCATCGCCAATGCCGGCGACATCATGCGCGGCCTCGACCTCGGCCTGACGCATTTCAAGTTCTTCCCGGCCGAAGCATCGGGCGGTCTGAAGGCGCTGAAGGCGCTTGCCGCACCCTTCTATCAAGCGAAATTCTGCCCGACCGGCGGCATCACCGAAGCGACCGCACCCGAATGGCTGGCGTTCGATCCGGTGCTGTGCGTCGGTGGCAGCTGGATCGTCGGCGCGACCCATGCGGAGACCGAAACACGTGCACATGCGGCGGCAGGGTTGCGGGCGTAAATTCCTCCCCGCTCCGCGGGGAGGGGGACCAGCTAAGCTGGTGGAGGGGGGTGTCCACAATCACTGCCGTTGCGTGCGTGGACATCCCCCTCCACCATCCTTCGGATGGTCCCCCTCCCCATGAACGGGGAGGATTTTGGGACTACATCTCGCCCCGCGCGCGGCGGATGTCGTACCATTTCTTCACATTGGCATTATGCTCGGCAAGCGTGTCGGCGAACACGTGCCCGCCGGTGCCGTCCGCGACGAAATACAGCGCCTTCGTTTGCGCCGGATCGAGGACCGCGTCGATCGACGCCTTGCCCGGATTGGCGATCGGCCCGACCGGCAGGCCCGCCGAGGCATAGGTGTTGTAGCCGTTCTTCGCCTGCAATTCCGACTTGCGGATGCGGCGGCCGAGCGGCTTGCCCTTGGTGATCGGGTAGATGACGGTCGGGTCGGCCTGTAGCCGCATGCCGGCGCGCAGGCGGTTGGAATAAACCGCGGCGACCATGCGGCGTTCGGACGGCTTGCCGGTTTCCTTCTCGACGATCGAGGCGAGGATCACCGCCTCGCGTGGCGACTGGACGACGGTCGTCGGCTTGCGCTTTTTCCACACCGCAGCGAGATAGCGATCCATCGCCGCCTGCATCCGCTTGACCAGATCGGCACGGTCGCCGTCGCGCGCATAGCTGTAGCTGTCGGGCAGGATGCTGCCCTCGCCCGGCAGCGGCGCGGTGCCTTCCATCTGCGGGGCCTTGGCGACCGCCTCCTGTACCAGCACCGATGGCCAGCCTTCGGGCACCATCACGAAGCGTTGCAGCGTGCGGCCGCCCTGCAACAGCTTCAGGACGTCGGCCTGGCTCAATCCCTTCGGAATGCGATACTCGCCGGCGCGGATCGGTTCGTCGCTGCCGAGAAACCGCGCGAACAGACGGAATCGGCCGGCCGATCGGATCGCGCCGGCCGCCTCCAGCTCCTCCGCTGCCGCCGCAAGGCTCGCGCCCTGCGGCACGATCACGGTCAGCGTGCGCTGCGCCGGACCGGCTCCACCCCAGCTCTGGATCACGAAAAACAGCGCACCGATGGCGAGCAGTCCGACGATCAGGCCAAGACAACCGATCCGGCGCATGTCGTCAGACCGCCTTCATCACCAACGACGCGTTCGTGCCACCGAACCCGAACGAATTGTTCAGGATCGCCTTCACCTTCCGCTCCTGCGCCACATGCGGAACGAGGTTCACGCCGGCGCAGTTTTCCGAAGGATTGTCGAGGTTCAGCGTCGGCGGCACGATGCCGTCGCGCATCGCGAGGATGCAGAAGATGCTCTCGACCGCGCCGGCCCCGCCCAGCAGGTGACCGATGGCCGACTTGGTCGACGACATGGTCAGACCGCCGATGGCGTCGCCGAACAACCGCCGCACCGCGCCCAGTTCCAGTTCGTCGCCGAGCGGCGTCGAGGTGCCGTGCGCGTTGATATAGTCGATGTCCGTCAGCGACAGGCCCGACTTGCGCATCGCCATTTCCATCGACCGGAACGCGCCCGACCCTTCGGGATGCGGGGCGGTGACGTGATAGGCATCGCCCGACAGGCCATAGCCGATCACTTCGGCATAGATCTTCGCGCCGCGCGCCTTGGCCCGCTCATATTCCTCGAGCACGACGACACCCGCACCCTCGCCCATGACGAAGCCGTCGCGGTCGCGGTCATAGGGACGCGATCCCTTTTCCGGCTGGTCATTGAATGCCGTCGACAGCGCCCGTGCCTGTGCGAAGCCGGCAATGCCGAGCGGACAGATCGCGCCTTCGGCACCACCCGCGAGCATCACGTCGGCGTCGTCCATCGCAATCATCCGTGCGGCATCGCCGATCGAATGCGCGCCGGTCGAGCACGCCGTGACCACCGCGTGGTTCGGCCCCATCAGACCGTATTTGATCGAGACCTGACCCGAGATCAGGTTGATGAGCCGGCCATGGACGAAGTGCGGCGAAACGCGCGACGGCCCCTTGTTCTCGCACACCAGCGATTCGCTGGCGATGCCCGGCAGACCACCGATGCCGGCACCGATCGAGCAGCCGGCGCGATAGCGCTCTTCCTCGCTCATGTCGGTCAGGCCGGCATCCTCGAGTGCCTGTCCGGCGGCGTCGATGCCGAAGATGATGAACGGATCGACCTGCCGCTGGATCTTGTGATCGACGCGCAGCCCCGGATCGAACCCATATTCGTGGCCGGCGGGCTTCACCTCGCACGCGATCCGGCACTTCTGGTTCGACGCATCGAAATGCGTGATCGGACCGGCCCCGGATTTTCCGGCGATCAGGTTCTTCCAGGCGGTTTCGACCTCGGCACCCAGCGGGGTCACGAGGCCGAGGCCGGTCACGACTACGCGGCGCATGGCATTACTCTCCGTTCAGATACTTAACGAACGACCCCCCGCCCATGGCTGTTCGCCGGGACGGGGGGCCGTGATGGTCTCGGCAGATGGCGGGACGCGGGACGCGTCCCCGCCGGATCAGCCCTTATGCTCGTCGATATAGGTGATCGCGTCCTTGACGGTCGTGATCTTTTCGGCGGCATCGTCGGGAATCTCGACGCCGAACTCTTCCTCGAACGCCATGACCAGCTCGACGATGTCGAGGCTGTCCGCGCCCAGATCATCGATGAAGCTCGCGTCTTCGGTAACTTTTTCCGCTTCGACGCCGAGATGCTCGACGACGATCTTCTTCACGCGTTCGGCAGTCTCGCTCATATTCATTCCCTCTTCACATCCGGGGTGTATTGTACCTGAACGCCCCTAAAGCCCGTCCGGCTCCGGCGCAAGTCCGTGGCTCAGGCCTTCGCCGCGAACAATCGCGCCAGAGTCGCGGCGTTATAGGCATAGCCGCCCATCAGCCGCTGCACCCGCGTATCGTCCTTTTTCGCGCCGGCCAAGGCCATCATGCCGCTCATGAACGTTTCGACCTGCGCCGATTGTTTGCGCGCGAGAAAGGCGTTGAGAACGGCCGGCGGCGTCTGGCTCAACCGGCGATTGACCGCGATCGGATCGACGCCCTTCGCGCTCAGGCCCGATGCCAGTGCTTCGACCGCGATGCTGGTGACGACGATCTCGCCCGCACGGCTATCGGCCTTGCCGGTGCCGGGCTGGCAGGCCGCGGCATGGGCCCGCGCCTTCTTGACCAGCGTCTCGGTCGCCGCGGCCGGCTTCCTGCCCTCCAGCACGCCGACGATCATGCCCTGTTGCAGACGCGCCATGTCGGCCTTCGGCATCTTGGTCGCGACGCAGCGGACGACGTTCGCGTCACCCGTCGCCAGCATCGCCGCCATCAGCATCATGCTCATATCATCGCCATCCCGCCATTCACATGGATCGTCTGGCCGGTCACATAGCCGGCCTCCCGGCTGGCAAGATAGGCGACCGCCGCCGCGACGTCATCGCCCGCGCCCAACGCCCCGGCGGGAATCCTGGTCAGCAGGGCGGTTTTCTGCGCTTCGGGAAGCACCTCGGTCATTGCCGACGCGATGAAGCCCGGCGCGACGCAGTTGACGGTGATGCCGCGGCTGGCCAGTTCGGCGGCCATCGCCTTCGACATGCCGACCAGGCCAGCCTTCGACGCGGCATAGTTCGCCTGCCCCGGATTGCCGGTCTGCCCGACGACCGAGGTGATCGAGACGATCCGGCCGAACCGGGCCTTCATCATCGGTTTGGCGGCGGCGCGGCACAGACGGAACGCGGCTTCGAGGTTGACGCGGATCACCTGATCCCATTCGTCGTCCTTCATCCGCATCGCCAGATTGTCGCGGGTGACGCCGGCATTGTTGACGAGGATGTCGAGCTTGCCGAGCGCGGCGACCGCCTGCGGCACGAGGCCGTCGACGGCCGCGCCATCGGACAGGTTGCAGGCGATGGCGACATGGTCGCCGCCCAGTTCGTCACGGAACGCCGCCAGCTTGTCGGCATTCGAGCCCGACACCGCAAGCCGCGCCCCCTGCGCCGCCAGCGCCTTGGCGATGGCGGAACCGATCCCGCCGCTGGCCCCGGTTACGAGGGCGGTCATTCCCGATAGGTCGAACATGTGAATCAGCTTTCCATGAAGAAGAATTAGGGGTTCGCGCGGAGGCGCGGAGGCGCAGAGGGGGTGTAGTCGTTGACCAGCCGGCGCAGCCCTTCCTTGAGCGTCTCGCCGCCGAAGTTGATGAGTAGCCCTACGGGCTGTTTGGTCAGACGCAAATAGGTCAGCAGCTGTTTGGCGTGGACCGGTGCCAGCTTCTCGATCGATTTGATTTCGATCAACAGCCGATTTTCGACCAGCAGGTCGATCCGAAAAGCGGCATCGAAGCGAAAATCTTCGAACATGATCGATACTGGTTGCTGACGTGCGACATGGTAGCCCATCGCCTCCAGTTTCGCGGCCAACACCGTCTCATAGACGCTTTCGAGCAGACCGGGTCCGAGCGCACGATGAATACGGATCGCCAAATCGACGACGTCGCCACTAATCGTATCGATATCCTGCACCGAACCTTCTCCGCGCCTCTGCGCCTCCGCGCGAACCACCTCTTTCTTACAACCGCCCAACCAGCGCCTCGATGTCGGCCATCGCCACCACGCTCGTCGCCGTCGCGTCGGGGGCGATGCGCTTGACCATGGTGCCGAGCACCTTGCCGCCCAGTTCGACGAAGTCGCTGACACCCGCGTCCTGCATCGCCAGTACCGATTCCCGCCAGCGGACCATGCCGGTCACCTGTTCGACCAGCAGGCGGCGGATCGCTTCCGGATCGGCGACCGGGGCGGCGGTGACGTTGGCGTAGACGGGGACGACCGGCGCGGACAGCGCGACGTCGGCCAGTGCCGCCGCCATCGCATCGGCGGCCGGTTGCATCAGCGGGCAGTGGAACGGGGCCGACACCGGCAGCACCACCGCGCGCTTGATCCCCATTTCCTTCGCCAGCGGCACGGCGCGTTCGATCGCCGCCTTCGCGCCCGAAATCACGACCTGCGACGGGTCGTTGTCGTTGGCGACGGTGCAGACCTCGCCTTCGGCCGCCGCCTCGGCCAGCGCCTGCGCCTTGGTCAGATCGGCACCCAGTAGCGCGGCCATGGCCCCCTCGCCCACCGGCACCGCCGCCTGCATCGCCTGTCCGCGCAGTTTCAGCAGGCGCGCTGTCGTCGACAGGTCGAGCGCACCCGCCGCACACAGTGCGGTATATTCGCCCAGCGAGTGCCCCGCCACGAAATCGGCCTTGTCGGCCAGTCGCATCCCGCCCTCGCGCTCCAGCACGCGCAGCGTTGCGATGGCATTGGCCATGATCGCGGGCTGCGCGTTTTCGGTCAGCATCAGTTCGGCATCGGGACCATCGGCCATCAAGCGGAACAGATGCTGGCCGAGCGCGTCGTCGACCTCCTGAAACACCTCGCGTGCGTGCGGGCTGGCGGCGGCGAGCGCCGCGCCCATGCCGACCGACTGGCTGCCCTGCCCTGGAAAGATGAATGCGCGCATATATGCTCCTGCCGAAATCTTTCGCGCGGCCTAGTCGCTCCGGGTGATCGGGCGCAAGACTGCTTGCGTTTCACGGCCAATCGGCTAAGGGCGTTCGCTTCGGGTTGACGGGCGACCGCCGCCCCGGACTGCATTTGAAGACGACAGCCGGAGGGGCGTTCGCGATTGGCGCGACGTCAGCGATCGGCCAACAGACGGAAAAGAATATGGCTCTGTATGAGCACGTGTTCCTTGCGCGCCAGGATCTGGCACAGGCGCAGGTGGACGCGCTGGCGGAAACCGCCACCAAGATCGTTCAGGACATGAACGGCAAGGTCGTCAAGACCGAAACCTGGGGCCTGCGCAGCCTCGCCTATCGCATCGCGAAGAACCGCAAGGCGCATTACGTCATGCTCGAAATCGACGCGCCGGGCGATGTCGTTGCCGAGCTGGAGCGCCAGACCCAGATCAACGAAGACGTGATCCGCTTCATGACCGTCAAGGTCGACACCCATGAAGAAGGTCCGACCGTGATGATGCGCAAGAGCGAGCGCTCGGAGCGTGGCGACCGTCGTGGTGGCCGTGATCGTGACGACCGTGGTCCGCGCCGTGAGCGCGAGCCGTCGGCCGAAGTCGAAGCGTAAGGAACAGCACCCATGGCACGTCCGTTTTTCCGCCGCCGCAAGAGCTGCCCCTTCTCCGCCAAGGACGCTCCCCGGATCGACTATAAGGATGTTCGTCTGCTGCAGGGCTTCGTGTCCGAACGCGGCAAGATCGTCCCGTCGCGCATCACTTCGGTGAGCGCGAAGAAGCAGCGCGAACTGGCCCAGGCCATCAAGCGCGCCCGCCATTTGGGCCTGCTGCCCTACATCGTTAAGTAAGGAGCGCCCGACATGGACGTCATTCTGCTGGAACGCGTCGAGAAGCTCGGCGCCATCGGCGACGTGGTGAAGGTAAAGGACGGGTTCGCCCGTAACTTCCTGCTGCCGCGCAAGAAGGCGCTGCGCGCCAACGAAGCCAACAAGAAGGTGTTCGAGGCGAACCGCGAGCGGATCGTCGCCGACAACGCCGCCCGTCGTACCGACGCCGAAGCCGAAGCCAAGACGCTGGAAGGCGTTTCGGTCACGCTGATCCGTCAGTCGTCGAACACCGGCCAGCTCTACGGTTCGGTCGCGGTTCGCGATCTGGTCGAGGCGCTCGTCGCCGACGGCCACAAGGTCGACAAGTCGCAGGTCGTCCTCGACCGTCCGATCAAGGCCATCGGCCTGTACGACGTGAAGGTCGCGCTGCACCCGGAAGTCGTCACCATCGTGAAGGTGAACGTCGCCCGTTCGCCGGAAGAAGCCGAGATGCAGTCGCAGGGCGTCGACGTCATGGCGTCGATGTTCGAGCGTGACGACGCCGGCTTCACCGAAGACTATGACCCCAACGCCGAGCCGGGCGAAATCGCCCGCGACGAAGCGTCGGAGGAAGTGCAGGGCTGATCCCCTTCGCCTCGACGAACGAAAGGCCGCCGGAGCGATCCGGCGGCCTTTTTCGTTTGCGCGGATCGTCGCGCGACGCTGGTCAGGAATGCCCGGTCACGGGCAGACGACGCATGTTCCGATCACGGCAGCCAGCGGGATCAGCGACAGGAACAGTGGGACAGCCTTGGCCATGACGATTGCCTTTGTTCGAAGAGGTTTTCGGTTCAATTCCGCAACGGGCAAAAGGTTTCGCTGCGATGAACGACCGCGACCGTCCGAAACCATCACCGCCCCGCTTGACGCCGTCCGCATCGCGGCGTACCAGCGCCCCTCCCCGCAAGCGGCCCCTTCGTCTAGCGGTTAGGACGTCGCCCTCTCACGGCGAAAACACGAGTTCGATTCTCGTAGGGGTCACCAGCCGGCAAAGGGCCTGGCTCGGGTAGAGCTGCTTCGGCAGCGGTCTTGTCCTTGCACTTTCAGACCCTGACCCCGTCGAGTGGCATCTTGAGCAGGTGCGGTCGCGTTGCGGCGACGTGCAGGATCAGTTCGCCGAACAGGCCATTGGCCCATGCGAACCAGTCGCGGCTGAACTTGGCCGCATCGTCCTTTTCGAACGCTTCGTGCATGAAGCCCGTGCCGGCATGGGTCCGCTTGAGCGTGGCGAGGCATTGCAGGATCGTTGCGTTATCGGTCGCGCCGAGCGCCCGGACGATCAGCGACATCGGCCAGATATAGTCCATCCCCTGATGCGGGCCACCGATCCCCTCGCCCGCCTTGCCCTTGAAGAACCACGGGTTCGCCTCGCTCCACGCAGCCTTTGCTGTCCGCTGCCACCGGGCGTCGGCGGCGGGAACGCAACCGAGCCAGGCGAGGCTCGACAGCGACGGCACGTTGGCATCGTCCATGAAGATGGCATTGCCATAGCCGTCGACCTCATAGGCCCAGACGTCGCTGCCATCGGGCAGGCGCATCGTGCCATGCTGCGCCACTGCGGCGGCGACCTCGTTCGCGAGTGCTGTCGCGTCATTCGCCAGTACCGCATCGTGGCGCGCTTCGTTCGCGACCTGCGCCATTTCGCGCAGCGTCGTCACCGCGAACAGATTGGCGGGCACGAACAGCGAATATTGGCAGGCGTCGTCCGACGGGCGGAAACCCGAATGGATCATGCCGTTCTTGCGCGTCGGCGCACCATAGCCCGCGAGCAACGTCTCGGTCGGCTGGCGGCTGGCGCGCTGGAATTTATACGAACCCGGGCCGTCCTTGCGCTGCTGTTCGCGGAAGGTCCGGACGATCGCGCGCATCGCATCGCTCCATTGCGCGTCGAACGGCGCGGCATCGCGCGTCGCACGCCAATAGCCGTGCGACAGCCGCATCGAATAGCATAGCGAATCGATCTCCCATTTCCGTTCGGCGACGCCGGGTCGCATCTCGGTATCGTCGGCCTTGGCCCACGAAAGCGAGGTCGGCGCGCCGGGGTCTTCCATGAAGGCGTTGGCATAGGGATCGATCAGGACGCTGCGCGCGTGGCGGGCGATCAGTCCGCGGAACAGTTCGCGCAGCTTCGCATCCTGCCGGGCAAGATGCAGATAGGATTTCACCTGCGCGGCCGAATCACGCAGCCACAGGCAGGGAATGTCACCGGTGATGACGAAGCTGTCGGGCCTGCCGTCGACCGTGGACATCCGCACCGTGGTGTCGAGCGTGTTCGGGTAGCAATTGGCGAACAGCCACGCGACTTCCGGGTCGGCGATCATCCGGCTGACCCGTGCGATTTCCTGTTCGACCGCGCTGCTAACGAAGCGACGATCGGCGGGCGCGGGACGCTTGCTCGGGAAGCGGGCGACCGCCCCCTGCCCCGCCGCGACCGGTGCGATCCCGGCGGTCGCAAGGCCGGCACCCAGCAGCGCACCCTGCACCATCAGATTGCGTCGGTCGGTCGGCATTGCGGTTCCTCCATAAGCGTCATGGGACCGTTGCCCTGCAATGACCGCCGAGGAAAGCCCGATGCGACGGCTTGGCCTCGTCAAAAACAAGGAGGCGGGTCGATGGTGCCGGTCCGGCGCGTTGCGTCGCCATCTTCGCCATGTCACAACCGGACCATCCCGTTGTTCCGGAGGTTCGATGCGTTCGTTCTTGCTTGCCCCCTGCCTGACCTTCGCCGCATCGGCGCTGGCCCAGACGGCACCCGCCCCCATCTCCATCGAGACGGTCAAGGAAGCGACCCGCGTCCTGTCGTCGGACGACTTCGAAGGACGCGCGCCGGGCACGCCGGGCGAGGAGAAGACGCTGGCCTATCTGGCGCAGCAATTCGCCAAGGCAGGCCTGAAACCGGGGAACAAGGGCAGCTGGTTTCAGGACGTGCCGTTGGTCGAGATCACCAGCCGCAACGTTTCGCCGCTGACCTTCACCGGTGCCGGCAGCCCGATCGCGGTGGCCTATGGCCCCGAGATGGTCGTCGGCACCTATCGCGTGACGCCGAAATCGACGGTCGCGAACAGCGACGTCGTCTTCGTCGGCTATGGCATCAACGCCCCGGAAAAGGGGTGGAACGACTATGCCGGCACCGATGTACGAGGCAAGATGGTGCTGATCCTGGTCAACGATCCCGATTATGCCAGCCGGACGCTGGATGGACCGTTCGGCGGCAAGGCGATGACCTATTACGGGCGCTGGACCTACAAGTTCGAGGAAGCGGCGCGGCAGGGTGCGGCGGCGGCGATCATCATTCACGACACCGTCCCCGCCGCCTATGGCTGGAACGTGGTCCAGTCGAGCTGGACCGGCCCGCAACAGGTCGCCGACGCCGCGAACAACCATATGGACCAGAGCGAGGCGATCGGGTGGATGCAGCTGGCCGCCGCCAAACGGCTGATCGGTGCGGCGGGCAAGAAGTACGATCAACTCGTCGCTGCCGCGCAGACCAGGGGCTTTCGCGCCGTGCCGCTGACCGGGGTGAAGGCGAGCGTATCGTTCGACAATCAGGTCCGGCGTCACGCATCCAAAAACGTGGTCGGCATCCTGTCGGGCACCCGGCGTCCCGACGAAATCGTGCTGTTCACCGGCCATTGGGACCATCTCGGCCGGTGCGAGGCCGCGCCCGATGGCGACGATATCTGCAACGGCGCGATCGACAATGCGACCGGCACCGCCGCGCTGATCGGGCTGGCAGAGGCGAATGCGAAGGCGGGGGCGACCGAACGCAGTCAGTTATATCTGGCGGTGACCGGCGAGGAATCGGGTCTGCTCGGATCGGCCTATTATGGCGATCATCCGATTTATCCGCTCGCGAGGACCGTCGGCGGCATCAACATGGACGCGTTGTCGGTCGCCGGGCCGGCCCGCAACATCGTGGTCGTCGGCAAGGGCAAGTCGGAACTCGACACCTATCTCGACCGCGCGCTGACTGCGCAGGGCCGCGTGGCGGAGGCCGATCCGATGCCGCAGAACGGCTATTACTATCGCTCCGACCATTTCAGCCTCGCCAAACATGGCGTGCCGATGCTCTATCTCGATTCGGGCGACGATCTGGTGACCGGCGGGAAGGCGGCGGGAGAGGCGGCGGCCAAGGACTATACCGAGAAGCGCTATCACGGGCCGAAGGACGAATATGATCCGAACTGGAACTGGGCGGGCGTCGCACAGGATCTGAGCCTGTTCTATACGATCGGGCGCGAGCTGGCGACGACGACCGCATGGCCCAATTGGGTAGCCGGCGACGAATTCCGCGCCATTCGCGATCGCAGCCGCGGTAGCAAGTAAGCGTGCGAACGCGCTGAGATTGCATGCCCGGCTGCTGCTTCGGCGGGACCGTCGCGATCCTCCAAACGGTTCGGCGGGCGTGCAGTGGGACCGGGGGAAGCGGCCCCCGTTGCCGCAGCCAATTCCGCCGATTGTCGATCGATAGAGGGAGCATAGCCCGCGCCCCGGCGTTCCGCTTGCGCAACGATCAATCCCGGCCCGATCGCCGGCCGTAATCAGTAAGGCAGTACAGCATGGCAATCGACCGACAGCGCGTGGAATCCGGTGGATTCATCCTGTTCCTTGCGCTGGTGACCATCGGATTGACGATGGTCGTATCGAGTTTTGCCGGCGCGCTGCTGTGGGCGGCACTGGCGGCATTGCTGTTCCAGCCGCTGTTCCAGCGCCTGTTGCGGTGGCGGCCGGGGCAGCGCAATCTGGTCGCGGCACTGACGCTGCTGATCATCACCGTCGCGGTGGTGATCCCCGCACTCATCATCGCCGGCATGGTCATGGATCAGGCGGCGGGCGTCTATACCCAGTTGCGGAGCGGCCAGATCAATTTCGCGACCTATTTCGAACAGGTCCACAACGCCCTGCCGCTGCGGGTCCAGCATACCATCGACAATGCCGGCTTCGGCAGTTTCGAACGCGCGCAGTCGCGCATCTCGCAGGCGGTCGGTGCCAGCGCCAGCGTGCTTGCCCGCAGCGCCCTGTTGATCGGCGCGAATGCCGCCGCGTTCCTGCTGGCGTTCGGTGTCGGACTATATGTGACCTTCTTCCTGTTGCGCGACGGGGACCGGATCGGACCGGCGGTGGTCCGGTCGCTGCCGCTGGAGCGTGACGTCGCGTGGCGGCTGGCGAACAAGTTCAACGCCGTCGTGCGCGCGACGATCAAGGGGTCCGGCGTCGTCGCTCTGGTGCAGGGCGCGCTGGGGGCGATCACCTTCTGGATCGTCGGTCTGCCCGCCGCCCTGCTGTGGGGTTTGGTGATGGCGATCGCCGCGCTGTTGCCGGCGGTCGGACCGGCGATCATCTGGACCCCGGTCGCGATCTATCTGCTGGCCACCGGTGCGATCTGGCAGGGGGTGGTCGTGATCGCATCGGGTGTGCTGGTGATCGGGCTCGCCGACAATATCCTGCGCCCGTTGCTGGTCGGGCGCGATACCGGCATCCCCGACTGGCTGGTGCTGGTGACGACGCTCGGCGGTATCGACCTGCTGGGGTTGAGCGGGATCGTCGTCGGGCCGCTGGCAGGCGCACTGTTCATCACCGCTTGGGGCATCCTGACCGAGCAACGTGCCGCGCGGGCCGAGGCCGACGAAGAGAAATCAACGACATAGCTTGTAACGGCGGTCGGGTCCGGTCATCCTGCGGCGATCGTTGCCGGAGAGAAAAGCCATGGAAATCGGCCGTCGCGAACTGATCCTTTCCGCCGCCGCCCTGTCGATCGCGCCCGGTTGCGCGTCGTTCGGTCAGCCCGGCCGCAAGCTCGGCTATGCCATCGTCGGTCTGGGAAGCTATGGGCTGGGGCGGATCATCCCCGAATTCCAGAATTGCGAGCATAGTCGCCTTGCCGCCGTGGTCAGCGGCGACCGGGCAAAGGCCGAACGGGTGGCGACCGAATACGGCCTTCCCGCCAGCGCCATCTATTCCTACCAGAATTACGACCGCATCCGCGACAACCCGGACATCGACATCGTCTATGTCTGCCTGCCCAATGCGATGCATGCCGAATATTCGATCCGGGCGTCGCAGGCCGGCAAGCATGTCCTGTGCGAAAAGCCGATGGCGGTGTCGGTCGCCGAATGCGAGGCGATGATCGCCGCCGCGCGCAAGGCGAACCGCAAGCTGATGATCGGCTATCGCAGCCATTTCGAACCGCATAATCGAGAAGCGATGCGGCTGGCGCGCAGCGGCGCGGTCGGCAAAACGCGCTATGTGCGGTCCGAACATGGCTTCAACTTCGGCGATCCGAATGCATGGCGGCTGAAGCGCGCATTGTCGGGCGGCGGTTCGCTGATGGATATCGGCATCTATGCGTTGCAGGCGGTGCGCTACATGACCGGTGAGGAACCGATTGCCGTGACCGCGCGCGAATCGACCGACCGGCGCGACCCGCGCTTCAAGGAGGTCGAGGACATGATCGATTTCACCCTCGATTTTCCGTCCGGGGCGATCGGCAGTTGCCAGTCGATGTACAGCGCCAACCGCAACCAGATCCTGCTGATGGGCGAGAAAGGCCGGATCGAGATGGAGCCGGCGACCAGCTATAGCGGGCAGCGGCTCTGGGTCGGTGGCGATCGGGAGCGACAGGTGACCCCGCCGCCGGGGCCGGGCAAGAACCAGTTCGCCGCACAGCTCGATCACCTGTCGGAATGCGCGACCGGCGGCCGCGAACCGATCGTGTCGGGTGAGGAAGGGTTGCGCGATATGCGGATCATCGAGTCGATCTATCGATCCGCACGCGAGGGACGAACGATCCGGCTGGAACCACGGAAATGATGCTTGCCGCGTTCGCGCTGCTGCTCGCGGGTCAGGCGGCGGACCCGACCGGTTTCGCGAGCAACGCGACCATCACCGCCGAGGTCGAGGCGATGGGCAAGGCGATGAAGCCTGATCAGGGCTTCGCGTGGAAACCGCTGGTCCGCGATGGCGACCGCGTCGCGTCACTGGAATATTGGAAGGCACCGGGACGCCCGGCCGTCCACCCCGATCAGGCAGAATATGCGATCGTGATCGCCGGTGCGGGGACGCTGCGGTCGGGTGGCACGATGGTCGGCGGTCGACAGACCCAGCCGGGCCTGATCGAGGGCGACCGCATCGTCGGCGCTACCGAGCGGTCGCTGAAGCCCGGCGACGTGATGCTGATCCCGGCGGGCGTGCCGCACTGGTTCGGGATCACCGGCGACCGGCTGGTCCTGTTGGGGACCAAGCTGCCTGCGAAGTGAGCGGGCAGGCGCGCGATGCCCCTGCCCGCCCGCTTCGATCAGAATTTCACGCCGGCGCGGGCGTAGAGATACCGCCCGTTGAAGCCGAACGGCGAGAAGCTCGAATACGGGATGAAGTAGTTGTTGATCGCCGTCGCGCCGAGGATCGGGTTGCGCGTCGGATAGACGTCGAACACGTTGTTCGCGCCAATCGCCAATTCGAACTGGCCCGGGGTCGCGCGGACTTCCAGATCGGTCAGCCACTTGGGTGCCAGTTCGACATCGGTCGCGGCCGCGCCGCCCGGCGACAGGGTGTTGCCGAAGCGATTGGTCCGCGCGGTCACGCCGAAAATGCCCTGCGACCAGTCGAGACCGGCATTGACCTTCGACCGCGGCTGTCCGTCGGTCAGGCGCAGCGATTCCTGCCGTCCGAACAGGGTGACACCGGGGATTGCCGACAGCGTCGAACGATCGGTGATGTCGGTCTGGTTATAGTTGTAGCCGGCGGTCAGCGTGACGCTGCCGATGCCGAGGTCGGGCACGCGATAGGTGCCGACGACTTCGACGCCCTGCGTCCGGGTGTCGATGCCGTTGATGAAGAACCGCGCCGAGGTGATATCCTGAATCCCCGCCCCGCGCAGCACCGCGACGACCGCCGTCCCCTGAAGATTTTCGGACAGGATGACCCGGTCGTCGATCTTGATGTTGTAATAATCGGCGGTCAGCGTCAGCCCGCGCAACGGCGACAGGGTCAGGCCGCCGCCGATATTGAGCGACTTTTCGGCCTTCAACTGGCGCGAACCGAGCGCGCGGGCGACCGGGTCGCCGACGCGGAACGTCCCGATCTCCACCAACGTCCCGCCGATATTCTGCGTGGCGAACGACGAGAAGAATTGCTGCGCAAGGCTCGGCGCGCGGAAGCCGGTCGAGATCGATCCGCGCAGGGCCGCCCATTCGACCGGTGCGAAGCGTGCGGCGAGCTTGCCGTTCACCGTATCGCCGAAATCGCTGAAATGTTCGTACCGGCCGGCGGCGACGACGTTGAATGCGTCGCTGACCTTGCCGTCCAGTTCGACATAGCCGGCAAAGCTGTCGCGTGACGCGTCGACCGCGGTGGTCGGCGAGAAGCCGGGGAAGCCCTGCGACCCGGCAGCGGCACCATTGCTGAACGCGAACGGCCCGGCCGCGTAGCTTTGGAGTTCGCCGGCGACGATCTTGTAGTTCTCGTTGCGATATTCGCCGCCCAGCGCCAGCGAGAGTTGCGACAGGAAGCCGACGGCGATGTCGCGCTGCAGGTCGAGGTTTACGGTCTGCTGCCCGAACCGGGTGCCGCCGGCGTTGAACGCGCGTTGCGATTGCGGCCCGAACGACGCGTTATAGCTGTTCTCGATCCGGAAATCGAAGCTGTTGGTGCCATAGACATAGGACAGGTCATATTTGAACCCGGCGACATCGCCCTTCACGCCCAGCGCCCCGGAGAAATCCTCCATCTGGCTGGTGATGAGCGGCAGGAAACCGTCGGCATAGAAAGGCGTGCAGACCGTACCGGTGAAGGTGCAGTTGCGCAGATCCTGGATATTGCCGTTGGTATCGCGGCCCGAGGCGCGGCGATAGAAGGCGGCGCTTTCGCCGTCGCGAACGCCGTAGCTGCCGAAGATATAGAGTTCGGACGTCGCACCGAGATCGACGCCGCCGTTCAGGAAGAAGTTGAAATCGGTGGTCTTCGCATCGCCATAGCGGTGGTTGACGCGGTCGTAGCTGAATTCGCGCGGATCGACGCCGCCGGTCGACAGCAGCGGATAGTTGCGACGTGGGTCGTAACCGGCGCGGTCGGTGGGTTCGCGGTCGCGATATTCGCCGGTCAGGTTCAGATAGGCGGTCTCGCCCATCGGCAGGCCCATGTTCGCGGCGAAGGTCACGGTGCGCCCGTCGCGGACTTCGCGGTCACGGCCGGTTTCTTCAAGCACATAGGTGCCGTCGGCGCGGACCTGCGGCTGGCCGTTCGACTGCCGCGCGATCCCCGATACCTCGGCGACGCCCTCCATCTGCGAGATATACTTGCCATAGGTCATCGTCGCGCGACCGCCTTCGCGGCGCTTGAGCTGGACGTTGATGACGCCGGCGATGGCGTCCGAACCATATTGCGACGACGCCCCGTCGCGCAGCACGTCGATCCGTTCGATCGCGAGGCCGGGGATGGTGTTCAGATCGACCGCCGACGAACCGCGCCCGACCGACCCGTTGGCGTTGAGCAGCGAGGTGGTGTGACGACGCTTGCCGTTGACCAGCACCAGCGTCTGATCGGGCGACAGGCCGCGCAGCGTTGCCGGACGGACCACGTCGGTGCCGTCGGTGATCGACGGTTGCGGGAAGTTGAACGACGGGACCAACTGGTTCAGCAGCTTGTTGGTTTCGGTATAGCCCGCATTGACAAGCGCATCGCCAGTGATGACGTCGACCGGCACCGGGCTTTCCGCGACGGTGCGGCCCTGTGCGCGGGTGCCAACGACGACGATCTCCTCGCCAGCGGGTACATCGGCGGCGGGCGGCGGCGCATCGGCGACCTGTGCGAAGGCCGGCATGGCGGTCAGTGCCGTCGACAGAAACAAGGCGGTGAAAACCGGTTTACGCATGAAAATCTCCCCGAAACCGGCATTTACGGCCGGTCGTTGCGCAGCCTAGTTCCACCGGGACATTTTCTGGCGCAACCCTACGCCATATGGCGTAACACGATTGTCACGCGCCTGTTGCCGCGCCGCAACATCGGTTTCGCAGGCGAATCGTCGGTTCGGCATTGACAGGGGCGGCTCGCTTGCCTAGTCACGATCCACTTGCCGTGTGGGGTATCTCCACGCGGACATATCGTATTTGGGAAAGAAGCAAGGGCCATGTTCGCAATCGTGCGCACGGGCGGCAAGCAGTATCGCGTTGCCGCAGGAGACAAGATCGTCGTCGAGAAGCTCGATGGCGAAGCTGGCAGCAACGTGACGCTCGGCGACGTGCTCCTTGCCGGCGAAGGTTCGGAACTGAAGTCGGTCGAAGGGCTGACGGTTTCGGCGGAAATCATCGCGCAGGCGAAGGGCGAGAAGGTCATCGTCTTCAAGAAGCGCCGCCGGCACAACTACCGTCGCAAGAACGGTCATCGCCAGCAGCACACCATCCTGAAGATCACCGCGATCGGCGACCAGCGCGCCGACGAAACCGCCGCCGCCTGAGCGCATACGAGGAGTTTGAACCATGGCACATAAAAAAGCAGGCGGTTCGTCGCGCAACGGTCGTGATTCGGCCGGCCGTCGCCTTGGCGTGAAGAAGTTCGGTGGCCAGGAAGTGGTCGCGGGCAACATCATCGTGCGTCAGCGCGGCACGAAATTCTATCCGGGCGTGAACGTCGGCATGGGCAAGGACCATACCCTGTTCGCACTGGTCGATGGCCGCGTGGCGTTCAAGGAAGGCAAGCTCGGCCGCAAATTTGCGTATGTCGAGATGCCGGCGCTGGCCGCAGAATAACGGGCTACCAACCGGGTCGCCCACCAGGGTGACCCGGGTTCCGGCAACGGAACCAGCCAACAAGAGGGAGGCGGGTCACCCCGGCTCCCTTTTTTATTGCTCTCTCCGGCCCCTGCCCGCCTCTTGCGGAGGCGCGGCGCATTGGAGAGATGCCGATGTTCGCCCGTACCCAACGCCTGACCCTGCGCCCCGGCTGGATCGAGGACGCCCCCGCACTTGCCGCCGCGATCGGGCATGAAGCTGTCGTCCGCAATCTGTCGCGTGCGCCGTGGCCGTACACGCTGGCCGATGCGGAGGCGTTCGTGGCCGGATGGCAGGGCGATCCCGGTCCGAACTTCCTGATCTTCGCCCATGATGGTGGCCGCTGCGACCTGATCGGCGGGGTCGGGATCGGTCCGCTCGGCGATGTTCCGCACATGATGGGATATTGGCTGACACCGTCGGCATGGGGCCGCGGCTATGCCGTCGAGGCGGGACGTGCCGCGCTCGACGTCGCGGCGACGCTGGGCATCGGTCGGGTCGTGGCCGGACATTATGTCGACAACCCGGCGTCGGGCGCGGTGCTGCGGCGGCTGGGCTTCGTCGCGACAGGCACGCGCAGTTCGATCCATGCGCGCGCACGCGGCGTCGATGTCGAGACGATCGACTATGCGATCGACCTGGCCGAGCGGCGACAGGATCGGCGGCTGGCGGCCTGAAGCGCACGGAACGCTCGCGCCGTCCGGCTGGTTGATGGCGGACGGCGCTGCTGCCGCATGAGAGGACGCCCGCGATGATCGATCCCGACACGCCCGAGCAGGAAGAAATGGAAGACGTACAGGAAGAAGCCGCCGAGGAACGCGAGGAAGAGGGCGGCTATCAGTAATCCGGCGGAGGCGGATGCCCGGCGCTGCACGGTATCCGCCTCGACCCGCTTGATCCATGGGTTCTTGGGTTCGCAATAGCCGCCCCGGCCGTCGGGACAGGTGGTAGCTTGGCGTAGCTTCAGGTTCGCAACTTCCACGCTGGTATGATGGAATCGAAGTTCGTTTCCTTATCGTCACCCCGGGCCTGACCGAGATCTCTGCGGAAATAGAAAGCTTGACCAAAGACCCGCCGTACCCCCGCGCAGGCGGGGGTCCAGGGTTCCAAGCGCAGGCCGTTGTTCTGCTTGGCTCTGGACCCCCGCCTGCGCGGGGGCCGGAGATCGGTACTTTCGCAAAGATTTCGGCTTGACCCGGGGTCCCGCTTCTTTCGCGCAGTCAACCAAGGACAGCGGGATCCTGGGTCAAGCCCGGAATGACGATATCAATGGTACGGTACCAGTCACACGCGCATCCCTACCCCTCCAACAGATCGAGATAACCGACCACGTCGTTGCTCGTCTGCAGGTACAAACCAGCCTGTACTTCCGCCGGTTCGCGCGCCGCTGCGGCCATTGCTTCGGCGAGCGTGCCGTACAGGATGGTCGTCGCGACGCCGCCTTCATCGTCGAGGTGATAGAGGCGGACCGCCGCTGCTTCCGATACCGTTCGCATCGGCCTGTCCTGCCCCGGCGGTCTCGCCGGAGCAAGCGGTCAGGCGCGCGCCAGCCGGGCCGCTTCGAATTCGCTATCGACCAATCCGATCAGTTCGCGGTCGTCATGGTTCCATGGATGAAAGCCCGGCAGGAAGAAGGCGAGGTACATGCCGAGCACCTTGCGCGCCATGCCGGGGCGGCCAAAGGCATAGGCGAACAACCGCCATTTCACGCCCGCGCCACGGAAACCGTCCTGCGCCAGCAGGTCGAGCATTCCCGCCGAGCGTCCGCGAAAGAATTTGCCGGTGACGATCAGCATCACCAGCGCCTTGACCCGCCAGCGTTTGAACCGGGTCCAGTGCCGCGTGGCGTGGAGCCACGTGTCATAGGCGACGCCCTTGTGCTCGATCTCCTCGATCGCATGCCAGCGCCACAGATCGGCGGCAGCCTGATCGCCGCCGGCGAGATGCGCAGGGTTGGCGACCAGTTCGTGGGCGAGGATCGCGGTGAAATGTTCGAGGCACATCGTCGCCGCCAGATTGGCGATCGGCGGCCTGCCACGGGTGATCGCCAGTTCATGGTCGACCCGTGCCTCCAGCCGCGACACGTCATACCCCTGATCGGCGACATGGCGATTGAACGCCAGATGCTCGCGGGTATGGATCGCTTCCTGCTTCACGAAGGCGCGGATTTCGGCGGCGAGACGCGGCGGCACGTCGTCGCGATACTGGCGGACACTGTCGATGAAGAACCCCTCCCCCTTCGGAAAGGTCACCGACAGCGCATTGTAGAAGGCCGTGGCGATCGGATCGTCGTTGAGCCACCACCGGCGATACCCGCCGTCGCGCCCGAAGCGCACGTCGCGCGGGGTGATCGTCAGATCATCGGGAGTCTTTGCTTTCGCCACGGTTCTGCTCCAACTGATGCCATGCCAGATGCTGACTACTTACAGATATGTCAATAGCGCGTCGTCGCCTGTCGCCCGAAGCGTCGCGCGACGCGGCGCTCGATGCCGCCCGCGACCTGTTGATCGAGGCCGGGCCGCAGGCGGTGACGCTGAAGGCGGTCGCAACGCGGATCGGGCGGACCCACGCCAATCTGCTCCACCATTTCGGGTCGGCATCGGGGCTGCAAAAGGCGCTGGCCGAACGGATGGCGACGACGATCACCGCGACGATCGGCGCGGCGGTGCTGCGCGCACAGGATGGCGATCACGATCCGCGCGAGGTGGTCGATCTGACCTTCGACGCGTTCGACCGGGAGGGTGCCGGCGCGCTGGCGAGCTGGATGATCCTGTCGGGCAATGACGACGCGCTCGACCCGATCCTCGATGCGATCCACGCGCTGGTCGACCGGCTGGGCAGCGAACAGGCGCTGAGCGGCATGCCGCTGGCCGAGGAAACGTTGCAGCTGGTGCTGATGGCGCTCGGCGACGCCTTGCTCGGCGGGGCGATGGCGAAGGCGCTGCGGTTGCCGCGCGACAAGGCACGCGACCTGGCGGTGCGCAGCCTGATGGCGGTGCGGGCGGGCAGTTGATACCGGTCCGTCCGGCGGTAGCGAGCGATGCGGAAGCGATCGCGGACATCCTCGTGCCGATCGTCCGGGCGGGGGAGACCTATGCCCTCGACCGTGACATCACGCCGGAACAGATCCTCGCCTATTGGCACGCGCCGGGCAACAGCGTGTTCGTCGCCGAGGTCGATGGCGCGGTGCTCGGCAGCTATTTCTGTCGGGCGAACCAGGCCGGCGGCGGACGGCATGTCGCCAATTGCGGCTATGCGACCGATGCCGCAGCGACCGGGCGCGGGATTGCGCGCGCGATGGCGGTCCATTCGTTGGCGCATGCGCAGGCGGCGGGGTTTCGGGCGATGCAGTTCAACTTCGTGGTCGCGAGCAACGTCCGTGCGGTTCGGCTGTGGCGGTCGCTGGGCTTCGAACAGGTCGGGTGCCTGCCCGGCGCGTTCGAGCATCCGACCCTGGGCGAGGTCGACGCCCTCGTGCTGTACCGGCGACTTCGACCATAGCCCCTTCCCCCTTGCGGCGAGTCCGACTAAGCGGACGAAATGCATTTTCTCGATCAAGCCAAGATCTTCGTCCGGTCGGGCGGGGGCGGCCCCGGTGCCGTCAGTTTTCGCCGTGAAAAATTCATGGAATATGGCGGCCCCGACGGCGGCAATGGCGGCAAGGGCGGCGACATCATCTTCGAAGCGGTTCCCGGGCTGAACACGCTGATCGACTTCCGCTATACCCAGCATTTCCGCGCACCGCGCGGATCGGGCGGATCGGGGTCGAACCGGACCGGTCCGGGCGGGCGCGATCTGGTGATCCGCGTGCCGGTGGGGACGCAGGTGCTGGCGGAGGACAAGGAAACCGTCCTTGCCGACTTCACCCGTGCCGGCCAGCGCGAGGTATTCCTGCGCGGCGGCGATGGCGGGCGCGGCAACGCCAGCTACAAGACCTCGACCAACCGCGCGCCGCGCCAGCACGGCACCGGCTGGCCGGGTGACGAGGCGTGGGTCTGGCTGCGGTTGAAGCTGCTCGCCGATGCCGGGCTGGTCGGGCTGCCCAATGCCGGCAAGTCGACCTTCATCAACGCGGTGACCAATGCGAACGCGAAGGTCGGCGACTATGCGTTCACCACCACCCGGCCGCAGCTGGGCGTGGTCAGCCACAAGCAGCGCGAGTTCGTGATCGCCGACATCCCCGGCTTGATCGAAGGCGCGGCGGAAGGGGCCGGGATCGGCGACCGGTTCCTGGGGCATATCGAGCGGTGCCGGGTGCTGCTGCACCTGATCGACAGCCATGTCGACGATCCGGTCGCGGCGTACCGGATCGTGCGCGGCGAACTGGAGAATTACGGCGCGGACCTTGCCGACAAGCCCGAGGTGATCGCGCTGAACAAGGCCGATCTGCTCGATGAGGAACTGACCGCCGCGCTGATCGCCGAACTCGAGGCCGAAAGCGGTGCGAAGGTGCTGCCGCTGTCGGGCGCGACCGGACAGGGGCTGGAGGCGGTGCTCGACCGGCTGATCGAAGCGATCGGCCCGAGCGAGATGCACGCGCAGGACACGGGCGACGACGAGGAACCGCCGATATGGTCGCCGATCTAGGTGCAACCAACTCCTCCCCGCCCCGCGGGGAGGACTGCTTCTCTCCGAAAAACTGCCCCCGGCTGATCGTGAAGGTCGGGTCGGCGTTGCTGGTCGCGTCGGACGGACAGGCGCAGCGCGAGTGGCTGGCGTCGCTGGTCGCGGATATAGCCGTGCGGGTCGCGGCCGGGCAGCAGATCGTGATCGTGTCGTCGGGTGCGATCGCGCTCGGCGCGCGGCGGCTGGGGCTGCCCAAGTGCGGTCGCGCCAGTCTGGAGGACGCGCAGGCGGCCGCCGCGACCGGGCAGATCGCGCTGTCGAGCATCTGGGCCGAACTGCTCGCCAGTCACGGGCTGACCGCGGCGCAATTGCTGGTGACGCTGGACGATCTGGAGGATCGCCGCCGCTATCTGAACGTCTCGGCGACGCTCGGGCGGTTGCTGACGCTGGGCGTGGTGCCGGTCGTCAACGAGAATGACAGCGTCGCGACCGAGGAAATCCGGTTCGGCGACAATGACCGTCTTGCCGCCCGGGTCGGCGCGGCGGCGCGCGCGAACGGCGTCTTACTGCTGTCTGACATCGACGGCCTGTACGATTCGAACCCGCACAGCAACCCGAACGCCCGGCTGGTCCGCCATGTCGCGCAGATCGATGCGGCGATCATGCGCATGGCCGACGGCACATCGTCATCGGGCATGGGATCGGGCGGGATGGTGTCGAAGGTGGAGGCAGCCCGGATCGCGACCGCCGCCGGGGCGAACCTCGCCATCGCCAGTGGCCGGATCGACCATCCGCTGGCGACGTTCGGGGAGACGGGCCACGGCACCGTTTTCGCCACCGCCGGCAACGCGCCGGCGCGCAAGGCATGGCTGTCGGGCGGGCTGACCGATCGCGGGGCGATCCGCATCGATGCCGGCGCGGCCAGGGCGCTTGCGACCGGGCGCAGCCTGCTGGCGGCTGGCGCGATCGGTGTCGAGGGCGATTTCGTCCGGGGCGACCTGATCCGTATTATCGACGCCGACGACCGCACCATCGCGCGCGGGCTGGTCGAATATGATGCCGGCGAAGTCGTCCGCATCGTCGGCCGGCGCAGCGACGAACTGACCGACCTGCTCGGCTATGCCCCGCGATCGGCGCTGGTCCATCGCAACCATATGGCGCTGCTGTGAAGACGATGGCGCTGACCGGCGGGACCGGTTTCGTCGGGCGTCGCGTGATCGCGCAGGCCATCGGCCAGGGCTGGCACGTCCGCGCACTGACCCGCCGGGCCCAGCCTGCCGAGCCGAACGTCAGCTGGGTACGCGGAGCGCTCGACAAGCCCGCCAGCCTGACCGAACTGGTCGCGCAGGCCGATGTCGTCGTCCATGTCGCCGGCGTGGTAAGCGCACCCGACGTGGCCGGCTTCACCGCCGGCAATGTCGCGGGCACGCGGGCGATGCTCGACGCGGCGCAGGCGGGCAATGTCCAACGGTTCGTCCACGTCTCCTCGCTGTCGGCCCGCGAACCGCAGCTTTCCACCTATGGCGCATCGAAACGGGCGGGCGAGGACCTGATCGCGGCCAGCGATCGCGACTGGACGATCGTGCGGCCGACCGGGGTGTACGGGCCGGGCGACATGGACATGCGGGACATGTTCCGCATGGCGCAGAAGGGGCTGGCGCTGCTGCCGCCGCCGGGGCGGGTCGCACTGGTCGCGGTCGACGACCTTGCGCGGCTGCTGCTGGCACTGGCCGACAGCGATGGTCCGCGCGCGATCCTAGAGGTCGATGACGGCAACCCGATGAGCCATGCCGAGCTTGCCCGGATGATCGGCGACGCCGTCGGCCAACGGGTGCTGCCGATGCATCTGCCGGCGGGGCTGTTGCGGCTGGGTGCCCGGCTCGACCAGACCTTGCGCGGGACGGCGGCCAAGCTGACCGAGGATCGGGCGCGCTATCTGGTCCATCCCGACTGGACCGCCGACCCTGCTCGGCGTCCCCCCGCCTCCCTGTGGGAACCGCGCATCGCGACGGCCCGCGGGCTTGCCGACACCGCGGCATGGTATCGCGCGCACGGTCTGCTATAGCCCCGGCCAAACCCGCATTTTGGAAAGACCCGCATGAGCGACCGTGCCGCCACCCTCGCCACCATCACCGGCCTGATCGACCCGTTCAACAAGAAGGGGGTCGCGCTGACCGAGGCGACGACCTTTGCCGGCGATCTCGAATGGGACAGCCTGACCGTGATGGACTTCGTTGCGGCGGTGGAGGACGAATTCGACATCGTCATCACGATGAACATGCAGGCCGATATCGAAACCGTCGGCCAGCTGGCCGATGCCGTCGAAAAGCTCAAGACCGCCTGATCACCCCGCCCGGCCCCGAAAGACCGAACCGATGACCGAAGCCGCCGCCACCGCCCACGCCCCGCCCGAGTCGCCCGAAACCGTGGCACCCGAACGCGACCTGATGAGCAAGTTCGATCCGCTGATCGCCGAACGCGAGGCGCTGCTCGCCACCGGGGTGCGCGATCCGTTCGCGATCGTGATGGACAAGGTGACGTCGCCGACCCAGGCGGTGATCCGCGGCAAGGACACGATCCTGCTCGGCACCTATAATTACATGGGCATGACCTTCGACCCCGACGTGATCGCGGCGGGCAAGAAGGCGTTCGACGAGTTCGGATCGGGCACCACCGGCAGCCGGGTGCTGAACGGCACCTACGACCCGCACAAGGATTGCGAAGCGGCGCTGCGCGAATTCTATGGCACCGACCACGCCATGGTCTTTTCGACCGGCTATCAGGCCAATCTGGGCATCATCTCGACGCTGGCCGGCAAGGGCGAATATATCATCCTCGACGCGGACAGCCATGCGTCGATCTATGACGGCTGTTCGCTCGGTAATGCCGAAATCGTGCGGTTCCGCCACAATTCGGTCGAGGATCTCGACCGGCGACTGGGTCGACTGCCCAAGGAACCGGGCAAGCTGGTCGTGCTGGAAGGCGTGTATTCCATGCTCGGCGATATCGCGCCGCTGCCCGAAATGGTCGCGGTCGCGAAGAAGCACGGATGCATGGTGCTGGTCGATGAAGCCCATGGCATGGGCTTTTTCGGTCCCAATGGCCGCGGCGTGTATGAGGAACAGGGCGTCGAGAAGGACGTCGATTTCGTCGTCGGCACTTTCTCGAAATCGGTCGGTACCGTCGGCGGTTTCTGCGTGTCGAACCATCCCAAGTTCGACGTGATGCGGCTGGTATGTCGCCCCTATGTGTTCACCGCGTCGCTGCCGCCCTCGGTCGTCGCGACCGCCGCCACGTCGATCCGCAAGCTGATGCATGCCGGCGACAAGCGCGCGCATCTGTGGCGTAATTCGAAGCGGCTGCATGGCGGGCTGAAGGACCTCGGTTTCAAGCTCGGCACCGATACACCGCAATCGGCGATCATCGCCGTGATCCTCGAAGATCAGACACAGGCGGTCGCGATGTGGCAGGCGCTGCTCGATGGCGGGCTGTACGTCAACATGGCCCGCCCGCCCGCGACCCCGGCGGGTACGTTCCTGCTGCGCTGTTCGCTCTGCGCCGAACATAGCGCCGAGCAGGTCGAGACGATTCTGGGCATGTTCGAGGCGGCCGGTAAGGCGGTCGGCGTTCTCTAAATCCTCCCCGCTCGTGGGGAGGGGGACCATCGGCAGGATGGTGGAGGGGGTTTGCGGCACGCGCAACCTTGGCGTTCGCCGCCCGCCCCCTCCACCACCGCTGCGCGGCGGTCCCCCTCCCCGTGCCGGGGAGGATCGCTAAGGACTAGCTTCCCTCCGCACCTTCGCTATAGCCTTCGCCCATGCCATCGATCGATCGCTACATGGCCCGGCTGATCGCGGTGCCGCTATTCTCCACGCTGCTGATTTCGGCGATGCTGCTCGTCCTCGACCGGATGTTGCGGCTGTTCGATTTCGTCGCGGCGGAGGGCGGCCCGGTCAGCGTCGTGTGGCGGATGCTGGCGAACCTGCTGCCCGAATATCTGGGGCTCGGCATCCCGATCGGGTTGATGCTCGGCATCCTGCTCGCCTTTCGCAAACTGGCCACGTCGTCCGAACTGGACGTGATGCTCGGCGTGGGCATGAGCTATTGGCGGCTGCTCCGCGTCCCGTTCATCTACGCCACGATATTGGCGGCGGCGAACCTCGCCATCGTCGGCTATGTCCAGCCGCTGGCGCGCTATAATTACGAAGCGTTGCGCTTCGAACTGCGTACCGGCGCGCTCGGTGCGTCGATCAAGGTCGGCGAATTCACCAAGCTCGGCGAGCGGATGACGCTGCGGATCGAGGAAAGCCGCGACTCCGGGGCCGATCTGCGGGGCATCTTCGTGCAGGCGAGCCGTCCCAACGGCCAGTGGCTGGGCGTCACCGCCGAACGGGGCCAGTTCCTGCGCACCGATGATCCCAATACGATCATCTTTCGCCTGACCAACGGCACACTGATCCACAACGCCCCCGATTTCCGCGTGCCCCGCACGCTGACCTTCACCGCCCATGATCTGCCGATCAATCTGCCCAAGTTCGGCAATTTCCGTCCCCGCGGCGGGCGCGATCTCGAACAGACGCTGCCGCAGCTGGCCATTGCCGGCCACAATCCGAAAGTCAGCGAAGAGGATCGCGACGCCGCGCGCGCGAATTTTCACTTCCGGCTGGCGGAGGTGGCGACGATGTTCCTGCTGCCGATGCTGGCGCTGGCGCTGGGCGTGCCGCCGAAACGGTCGTCGTCGGCGCTGGGCGTATTCCTGTCGATCGTGATGATCGTGACCTATCACAAGATCAACGAATATGGCGAAGCGGTCGGCGGGCTGGGTCGGATCGATCCGATCATCGCGCTGTGGGTGCCGTTCCTGCTGTTCGCGGCGCTGGTGTTCCGCCTGTATTGGGTGATCGCGCGCGTGCCGGGCGGCGAACCGATCGGCGGTCTGGAACGGGGTGCCGCCAAGATCGGCAAGTTCATCGGCCGCTATCTGCCCGGCCGGCGCAAGGCCGCCGCCTGATGCGCGCCATCTTTCCCTCGACCACGGTCGCGATCTACATGGCGCGGCTGTTCCTCGTCCGCACCTTCGCGATCCTGTTCGCGCTGGTGCTGGTGCTGCAGGCGCTCGACCTGTTGTCCGAAAGCGGCAAGATCCTTGCCCAGCCGGGTAACGGCCAGGCCGAAATCCTCCGCTACATCTCGCTGCGCGCGCCGCAGATCGTCGCGCGGTTCCTGCCCTTCTCGGTGCTGCTCGGTACGATCCTGACGCTGACCCAGCTGAACCAGAATAGCGAGATCATCAGCCTGAAGGCCGCTGGCCTGTCGGCACATCAGGTCCTTGCCCCGCTGATCCTCGCCAGCTTCGGCGTGGCCGCGCTGTCGTTCGTGTTCAACGAACGGGTCGTGGCGCGGGCGACGGCGACGCTGACCGTGTGGGACGATGTCGATTACGGACCGATGCCGGTCGATCGCGGCGACCGCACCAATGTGTGGGTTCGCGACGGCAATAACCTGATCCAGGTGGCCCGCGTGGCCGGGCGCGGCGAACAGACCCGGTTGCGCGGGATCACCGTCTATAACCGCGAAGGCTCGTCGCTGCGCGAACTCGTCACCGCCAGCAGCGGCTGGCGCGAAAACGGTGCGTGGCGGATCGAGAATGCCGAACGCTTCACCGTCGTGACCGGAGTCCGCGAACGGCTGGGCACGTTGCGCATCGCCGGTGGCGTGCGCCCGGACCAGTTCACGCTCCAGAATGTCGACCCCGACGGCCTGTCCTTCGCCCAGTTATCGCGCGCGATCGACGATCTGGTCGAGGCCGGCCGCCCGACCAAGGCGCTCGAAGGCGCGCTGTGGCACAAGCTGTCAGGACCATTGTCGGCGGTGCTGATGCCGTTGCTCGCCGCGGTCGCCGCGTTCGGCGTCGCGCGGTCGGGAAAATTGTTCGTGCGCGCAGTCATTGGCATGGCGCTTGGCTTTACCTATTTCGTGGCGGATAATTTTGCGTTGGCGATGGGCAACCTTGGTGCCTATCCGCCGTTCCTTGCGGCATGGGCACCGTTTCTGCTGTTCTTCCTGATCGGCGAGGCGGTGCTGATACGAACCGAGGAATGACGCAGGATCGTCGTACTTTGGCCGCAAATCATCCCCAGATGCGGACGATGCGCGGTTGCGCCCGGTAGGTGAATGAGTTGAGGAAGTTGGCCCGATGAACGCGATCACCGAGAAGCAGGGCTTCTGGAAGAAGTCGCACCATCTCGACAAGATGACCTTCAGGGAACTTGTCGGCGCGTATTTTCAGTATCCGGCGATCATCGCGTATATCGCGTTGTCGTTCGTCGCGATCGGTCTGTTCGTTTGGTCGCCTGCGCCGTTGGTGCCGACGCTGGTATCGGTCGGGGTCGCGATCGTCGCCTATCCGCTCGTGTGGTACGTGCTGCACCGCTGGGTGCTGCATTCCAACTGGATGTTCAAGATCTCTCCGCTTGCCGCGACGTGGAAGCGGATCCATTACGACCACCATCAGGACCCAAATCACCTCGAGGTGCTGTTCGGTGCGCTGCACACGACCCTGCCCGCGATCGCCATCGCGACCGCGCCGATCGGCTATCTGATCGGCGGGTTCGGCGGTTCGATGGCGGCACTGGCGACCGGTCTGCTAACGACCTGCTTCTACGAATTCTGCCATTGCATCCAGCATCTGGCCTACAAGCCGAAGAACAAGCTGCTGATCGCATGGAAGCGCAAGCACATGGCGCATCACTTTCATGACGAGCACGGCAATTTCGGCATCACCAACTTCTTCTGGGACAAGGTTTTCGGGACGCACTACGAACGGTCGGAGCGTCCGGAAAAGAGCGCGACGGTCTTCAACCTAGGCTATACCGAGGATGTCGCAAAGAAATATCCCAAGGTTGCCGAATTGTCGGGTGGTGTCGCCAAGGGGCACCCCCGCTATCGCGGATGACCGATTTGTCATTTGAAGTTTGACACGGGGCGGCGCATTGCCGCCCCGCTGCGTTTTGGGGGAAACCATGTCGATCACCATCCGTCCGGTCGTTACCGCTGCCGATCGCAAGGCGTTCATTGCCTTGCCCTATCGACTTTATGCCAACGACCCGCATTGGGTGCCGCCGCTGAAGAGCGAGGTCGCGGCGACGATCGATCCCAAAAAGAACGGCTGGTTCAGCCATGCCGAGGGACAGTTATTCGTCGCCGAGCGCGACGGCAGGGTCGTCGGGCGGGTGTCGGCGCATATCGACACGCTGGCGCTGACCATGCCGACGGACAAGGGCTTCGGCCCCGGTGTCGGCTTTTGGGGGATGTTCGAGGCCGAGGACGAGGCGATGGCCAAGGTTCTGATCGCGCAGGCCGAGCAGTGGCTGCGGGAAAAGGGCATGACCCGGGCGATCGGTCCGTGCGCGCTGTCGATCTGGGAAGAGCCGGGCTTGCTGATCAAGGGGCATGACCACAGCCCGACCGTGCTGATGGGCCATCACCTGCCGCAATATCAGGGCTGGATCGAGCATGCCGGGTATGCGCCGGTGAAGCAGCTGGTAACGTACGAGCTGGACATCACCGGAGATTTTCCGCCGATCGTCCAGCGCATCGTCGCTGCCGGGGAAAAGAACGACCGGATCCGCATCCGGCGCGTCAATAAGGCGAAGTTCGCCGACGAGGCGACGATCATCCTGCGGATACTGAACGATGCGTGGTCGGACAATTGGGGCTTCGTCCCGCTGACCCAGCCGGAGGTCGACGATGTCGGCAAGAAGCTGAAGCCGTTGGTGTTCGAGGATTTGATCCGGATCGCCGAGCTGGACGGCGAACCGGTCGCGTTCATGATTACCCTGCCCGACATGAACGAACCGCTCAAACCCATGGGCGGATCGCTGCTGCCGTTCAACTGGCTGAAACTGCTGCTGTGGCTGCGCGCGCCCAAGGCGCGGACGATGCGCGTGCCGTTGATGGGGGTGGTCAAGCGGTTGCAGGCGTCGCGTATGGCGAGCCAGCTGGCCTTCATGATGATCGAATATATCCGCCGCGATGCGGTGGCCAAGTTCGGCGCGACCCGTGGCGAGATCGGCTGGGTGCTCGACGACAATCAGGGCATGAACGCGATCGCCACGACCATCGATAGCAAGATCAACCGCGTCTATCAGATGTACGAACGCACCCTTTGACGATGACAGCCGCCGGGCGACCCACCCCGGCGGCAATCGTCATCGATCATCCGCGTGTCAGTACCAGGACGGGGTCGAAGCCGCGGGCGCGCCATTCGTCACGCGTCCGGCAGATCTTGCCCTTTTGCAGCGACCCCTCGCGGCGGTCGATAATGCAGTAACGCTTGGCGCGTGGCGCGGCGGCGACCGGCGTGGTGGCTTGCGTTGCCGGTTCGACGACCGGTGCGGTGGCGGCGAACAGTGCGGTGAGCAGCGTTGCGATCATCATGGTCTTCCCTCCCGTTCGGTACGATCAGCGGCCGGCCAGCGCGGCGTCGAGGTCGACACCCATCGCGGTCCAGTCCTTGCGGGTCTTGCAGATGCGCGGCGCGATACGCGAACCGACGCGTTCGGTGCGGAAGCAATAACGCGCATTCGGTGCGGCCTTGTACCCGACCGCAGCAGGACCGGCGGCCAGCGTGACCGTCAGCGGCAGGACCGATACGGCGGCGCTGGTAACGACCGGGCTCGGCACGGCGGTGGGCGCAGCTTCCGGTTGGGCGGCATAGGCCGAGGTGCTGGCGGCGAGGCCGAGGACGATCGAAGTGGCGAAGCGAATGGCGGTCATGATGCTGTCTCCCTGTGCGATCCGGTGTGTTGCCGGACATGCCAGTTACTTTGCAGCGACCGTGCCAGTTTTGATAAGCGTTGTTTTACAGATACTTATCTAACGACTACAATTGTAGATGTGGTATTCGCCACCAAAACGCAGGAATTTTTACCATCGGTTGGGATGGTATCCCCCGGATCGATCGGCACAGTTCAGAACCGGCGCGATATCCCGCTATAGATGCGCAGTCCGGGCGTATCGTCGTCCAGTCCGGCAACCCCGCCAGTGTCGATCGCGAAGTTGGGCGACACCTGCCACGCAATCGCCAGCGCGAAGCGATGCTCCGTCGTTTCGTCATCGTGTGACCATTGACCCTCGGCAGTCAGCTGGCAGCGATCGGACAGCGTGATGCCAAGACCAATCGTCGCCGTCGCCGCGATCATATGACCCGGTGCCTCCTCCCGCGGCGTCCACGCCAGTTCGGGTGAGAATTGCAGGTTGAGCGTCTTGCTGAGGTCATAGGAAATCGGGGCCACCATGGCCGCGCCCCAGCCACTCTGCCCGATCGGCGCGCGACCGACCGGCACGGTGATCGAAGGTTGCAAGCCATAGGACAGGCCCTTGCCATCCGGATTGCGCAACGCGATCCGCGCACCGATTTCTACATCACCACTTCGCGTCGTTCGGCTGCCGCTGGTTCGGTCGCGCTCGATGCCGATCGACGTCCAGTTCAGCTGCGCCTCGACCCGGTCGGTCAGCCCGAGCCGCAACAGGGTATCGCCGAACAACACGGTGTCGGTGTCGTCGCTACGCTCCCAATCCGACAGCGCGGTTTCGACCGCGACCCGACCGGGATCGAGCACGCAGGCCGATTGGCCGAGGCTGGGCCTGGTCGGGCAATAATCGCGCGCCGACGCACTGCCGATCGCAAGATACGCCGCCACGACCAGCGCGCCCGCACGGATCATCAACGCAGCCGCACCCAGGTCGGCGCATGGTCGCTGGCCTTTTCGCGGCCACGATACGCCTTGTCGACGCCGGCATCGACCATGCGGTCGGCAGCGATCGGGCTGAGCAATAGATGATCGATGCGAAAGCCCGCGTCGCGCTGCCACGATCCGGCCTGATAGTCCCAGAAGGTCCACACGCCCCCCTTGGGAAACCGCGTGCGCAGCGAGTCGGTCCACCCCTGCGCCAGCAACGCCCGGTAACCCGCCCGCGACTCCGGCTGCATCAGCGCGTCGCTCTGCATCGCCCGGACCGAGAAGGTATCGTCGTCATTGGCAATGACGTTATAGTCGCCCGCCAGCACCACGCCGCGCTCCTCGGCCAGCAATGCCGCCGCCCGATCGCGCAGACGATCGATCCAGCGCAGCTTATAGTCGAATTTCGGACCCGGTTGGGGATTGCCGTTGGGCAGATAGATCGAGGCGACGATCAGACCATCGACCTCGGCTTCGAGATATCGGCTATGGTCGTCCTCCGGCTCGCCGGACAGGCCGCGCTGTCGCTCGACCGGATCGGTGCCGCGCGCGAGAATGGCGACGCCATTGAACCCTTTTTGCCCGTGCCACAGCGCGCCATAGCCGGCGGCGCGGATATCGGCTTCGGGAAAGGTCTCGTCGCTCGACTTCAGTTCCTGAAGACAGACGATATCGGGCTGTTCCTCGTCCAGATATTCGAGCAACCGGGGCAGGCGCGCCTTGATACCGTTGACGTTGTAGCTGACGATCCGCACGTCAGACCGCGAAGCTGGTGCCGCAACCGCAGCCCGATGCTGCTTGCGGATTGGTCACCCGGAACGCCGCGCCACCCAGCGATTCGACGAAATCGACCTCGCTGCCGCGCACCAGATCGAGGCTGACCGAATCGACCACCAGCGTCACGCCATCGGTTTGCGCGACGCTGTCATCGGCGTCGACCGTATCGGCCAGTCCGAAGCGATACTGAAAGCCCGAACAGCCGCCCCCTTCGACCGAGAGACGGAGGATGGCGGGCTTGGCCTGCTTGGCCGCGATCGCCGCGATACGATGGGCGGCAGAGGCGGACAGGGAAATATCGGTGCTGGTCGTCATCGCGTTGAGATAAGCCCACCGCGATCAATCGGCAACGGGTCAGTCGGCGACCGGGCCACCCATCGCCACGCGCTGACGCTGCGCACGGTCCGCCGCCATCGCCAGTTCGCCCGCCTGCAGATAGGGGGCCGGATTGACCGCCGAACCGTCGATACGGACTTCGTAATGCAGGTGGCTGCCGGTCGAACGGCCGGTCGACCCCATCAGGCCGATCAACTGGCCGCGCCGGACGCGCTGGCTGTCATGGACGATGATCTTCGACAAATGGCCATAGCGGGTGGCGATGCCCTTGCCATGGTTCACTTCGATCAGATTGCCATAGCCGCCGGCGCGTTCGGCGCGGGCGATGATGCCGTCGGCGGTGGCATAGACGGGGGTGCCGATCGGGCCGGGGATATCGACCCCGGCATGCATCGCGGCGGTGCCACGGAACGGGTCGGAACGGACGCCGAAATTGCTGGTGAAGGACAGCCGCTCGACCGGCTGATAGGACGGGATCGAGATCGCCGCCTGTTCCAGCGTATCCAGCTTCTTCCAGCTGAGGAACAAGGCGCGAAACTGGGCATCGGCCTGTGCATCGGCGGTGGCGGAGGCGGCGGTCGCTGCGGCGGCGGTGGCGGCATCGACCGGCTCATACGGGCCGCCCATCGCCGGCAGTACCCGGCGCGGGTTCAAGCCCAGCTTGCGAAGGGTCCGGGTCGCATCGGAATAGCGCGCGTCGGCGATCGCCTTGGCGTGCGTCGCCATCGTCGCTTGCTGGCGGGCGACGCGTTCGAACGGGCGGGTGACGAAGTTCACGCCGGTGGCGGGTGCCTGATCGAGCGCGGCCATCGCCAGCGTGTCGGCATCCTCGTCACCGGTCAGAACCGCGGCCAGTGCCGCCTGCCGCTTGTCGAGCCGGGCGGCGTGGGCGCGGGCATCGGCATGAAGGCGGGCGACGTCGGCGCGCATCGCGTCGACCTGCTGCTGCATCGACACGACCTTTTCGTCCGACGTCGCCACCGCGCCGGTCGCCGCCTGGCTCATGCCGAAGGCCGAGAAGGCGATCGTGACAGCGGCAAGGCCGGCGGCCGCGATCTGGTTACGACCGGTGATCGTGTGGCGACGAAGCTGGCCACCGTCATGGACCAGAAATTGCCGCGTACGGAAGATGGAACGGAACCCTGCGAACGGAGCGTCGTTATTTTTCAATACCGAAGTAATCGACATTATGTCCCGCTATCCGAACAATGTGCGCATGTCGGAAAAGCCGACACGAACGATGAACTCCCATGTCCCGACGGTTTTGCCCCACCGCACGTCGACGGAATGAGGAGGTGCCGGATAGCGGTGCCCTTGCGCAAGCGTCCGGCCCGAACCGCGCGGTAAAGCGTCGTACTGGCGCGGCCAGCCGTTTAACCATGTGATCGAACCAGCCGCGTTCATGCCGAACGGTGCGTCCGGTGCCGATGCAATCGATTCGTCGGGCTTACGATTGAACGGCGGAAAGGACGTCCGCGGCGTGGCCGGCGACCTTTACCTTGCGCCATTCGCGGATCAGCCGGCCGTTCGCGTCGAACAGGAATGTCGCCCGCTCGATGCCCATGTAGGTTCGGCCGTACATCTGCTTTTCACCCCATACCCCGAACGCTTCGCACACGCTGCCATCCTCGTCGCTTGCGAGGGTTACGGTCAGGCCATGTTTTTCGGCGAACCGTGCGAGCTTGGCCGGCGTATCGCGCGAAATGGCAACGACATCTGCCCCGGCCTGTTCGAAATCGTCGGCAAGTGCCGAGAAATCCTGCGCTTCGCGCGTACAGCCGGTCGTGTCCGCTTTCGGGTAGAAATACACGACCAGCGGACGCCTTAGCCGTTCCCGCAACGACAGCGGCGTCCCATCCGCCAGCGTCAATTTGCCGTCGGGCAGCGTATCACCGATCGCCAGTGCCATTCACAATCTCCTGCCAGGTTTCATGGACCACCTGCCGTGCGGCATCGAGTCTGACAAGCAGTGCGGGCCAGTCGCTGCAGCCCAGTGCGGCCGCCAAAATCGGCTGCGTCGTTTCCGGCGGGACCTGCGCATCCGGCGCGACCAGCCGCATGGTGACGATCAGGCGGGTGAGGAAATCATGGGCGTCGCGCAGCCCGGCCGGCAACCGCCCGATCGCGACCAGTGCATCGATCGCTTCGCCGAGACGCGGCGACAGCCCCTTCCCGCTCAGCAGCTGGGTGACATGCACCGCGAACTCCAGATCGACCAGACCGCCGGGCGACAGCTTGGCATCGAGCGGGCCGGCGGGCGGTTTGTGCCGGGCCATGTCGGCGCGCATCGCCACCGCTGCCGCCGCGACGTCACGATCGGGCCGGTCGCCCGCCAGCACGCGGGCGATGATCGCTGCCGCCGCCGCACGTCCCTCGGACGATCCCATAATCGGTCGCGCGCGGGCGAGCGCCATATGCTCCCACGTCCACGCATCCTCCCGCTGATAGCGTTCGAAGCCGGCGAGCGACACGACGAGGGGGCCTTGCGCGCCCGATGGCCGCAACCGCGTATCGACGTCGTACAGCGGTCCCGAGGCGGTCTGTACCGACAGGGCACCGGTCAGACGCTGCGCCAGCCGGTTGTAATAGAGCACCGCCCCCAATGGCTTCGGACCATCCGATTCCGCCGAGAAATCGCCGGTGAAACAATAGACCAGATCGAGGTCGGAGGCATGGGTCAGCGCCCCGCCGCCCAGCCGCCCCAGCGCCAGCACGATCAATTCGCTGTCGGGCACCCGGCCGTGTCGCTGCGCGAATTCGTCGACCGTCGCCGTCGCCAGCACCTGTACCGCCGCCTCCGCCACCCGCGCATATCCGTCTGCCACCGCGAGCGGATCGCCGGTCCCGGCCACCACCTGCACCCCCAGCATGAACCGCTTTTCATTGACGACATCGCGAACGTGATCGAGCAGCCGTTCATATCCCTCCGCCCGCCGCACCGTCATTTCGGCGGCCAGTTCGGCAACCGATCCGACCGGTTCGAGTGCGCGGGCATCGATCAGCCCGTCGAGCAGTGTCGCCCGCCGCGCCAGTGCCTCGGCCAATGTCGGTGCATGGCACAGGATCGTACTGAGCAACCGCGCGAGGGCGGGCTGCGCTTCGAGCAGGCGGAACAGGTTGATCGCACTCGGCAGGCGCGCCAGCATCGCGTCTAGCCGAAGCAACGCCGCGTGGGGATCCGCTGCGGTCGCCAGCCCGGCGATCAGGCCCGGCAAGCCGTCCTCCAGCGCCGCGCGTGCCGCCGGACTGCGCAACGCCGGATAGGCCCCGCTGCGCCAGTCGGCGATCCGCCGCGCCACCTGCTCGCCCGATGCGAAGCCGAGCGTTTCGAGCCGGTCGGCAAGGGACTGGGAGTCGACCGGCAAGCCGGGAGTGGATGCGCCGTCGAGCTGGTCGTAGACAGCACCGACTGCTGCGACGTGCGGTGCCATCAGGTCGAGCAACGCCTGCCCGTCAGCGACCCCATGCAGCCGTGCGACCCGGTCGAGGGCGTCGATCTGATCGGGCAGGCTGTGGGTCTGTCGATCGTCGACCATCTGCAACCGGTGTTCGATCGTGCGGAACAGCGTATAGCCATCGGCCATCACCCGCGCCTCGTCCGCGGAAATCCGCCCGCCCGCCGCCAGCGCGGCCAAGGCGTCGAGCGTCGCCGGTGCCCGCAGTGCCGGATCGCGCCCGCCATGCACCAGTTGATGCACCTGCGCGAAAAATTCCGCCTCCCGGATACCGCCGCGCCCGCGCTTCAGGTCATAACCGGGTCCGAACGCCTGCCCCTGCGCATAATGATCGCGGATCCGGCGCGTGATGTCGCGGATCTCGCCGATCGCGCCGTAATCGAGCGCGCGCCGCCAGACGAACGGCCGGATCGCGTCGAGGAAGCGATTGCCGAGCGCGGTATCGCCCGCCATCGCCCGCGCGCGGATGAACGCCGCCCGCTCCCATGGCAGCGCCGCCGATTCGTAATAGGAGACCGCCGCATCGACCGGCAGCGCGATCGGCGTCGCTTCGGGCGAGGGGCGCAGCCGTAGATCGACGCGCAGGACATAACCGTCGCCGTCGCGCGCTTGGAGCAGCTCGACGACGCGCTTGCCGATCCGCACCGCCGCTTCGACCGGATCGTCGCGCTCGCGCCGCGGCAATATCGCTGGGTCGTAGAGCAGGATCGGGTCGATATCGGACGAATAGTTCAGCTCATGGCTGCCCTGTTTGCCCAGCCCGATCGCGGCGAACCCGACCGGCTCGGCTCCCGGGGTCCGTTCCCCGATCGCCGCCACGATCGCCCGGTGCAACGCGCTATCGGCAAAGTCGCTTAACGTCCGCGTCACGCGTCGCAAATCATACGCACCCGACAGGTCGCCGAGCGCGACCAGCAGCGCGGTCCGCCGCCGTTCGATGCGCAAGCGTTGTGCCAGCGGGAGATCGGGATCGGCAGCGACCGCCGCCAGCGCATCGACGTCGAACCCCAGCAACCGGTCGACAAACGCTGCCTCGCGATCGATCAGGACCGACAGGAACGGGGAGCCGTGACGGACGCGATCGATCAGTTCGGGTGGCAGGTGCATCGCTGGATCGGGCTCCAAGAACGGAAAACATACCCATCCTATCGCCTCACCTATTGAAACGAAACGCGAATGCACACGTTGGAAACTTCATGGCAACACAACCGACCCTTGGCGCTGTACCGTCCGATCGCGGAACGGTCGTGCGCAGTCCGTTGCCGACCGATGGTGTCGGGCGCGCGTTGCGGCAGGTGTTCGACCGCGATAGCCGACTGCCGAGACCATTGGTCGAGTGCCTCCGGCGTCTGGATGAAACGGATCGCTGAACGATGTTACTGGCCGGCACGGCGAAGCTTCGAGCTCGGTCAATGCCGACTAATCGTATCGGGTCGAGACCGCGCGACGGGTACCGGCCTTCGAAGCGGCCATAGCGCCGTCATTGGATTACCCGGCAATCAGCGGGTCAACGATCACGGCTCAAATCATCGACCTCGCCCATGATCGTATCCAGCACCGTCTGACCACCATTGTCCGGCTGTTCGGCGCGCGATGGCAGCTTGCCTTCGGTCATCAAGGCTTCGAGTGCGACGCGACCGCGCGCCACCCGACTCTTGATCGTACCCACCGCCACATTGCAGATTTCGGCAGCCTCTTCGTAGGCAAAGCCGCCAGCACCGACCAGAATCAGCGCTTCGCGCTGCGGCTGCGGCAGGTGCAGCAATGCCCGCTGCATATCCGCCAGTTCGACGTGGCGATCCTGACTGGCCGGTGCGGCAAGAATGCGATCCGCGACCAAATCGTCCCACTCGCCCTTGAACCGCGCCCGGCGCATCTGCGACAGATACAGGTTGCGCAGAATGATGAAGGTCCATGCCCGCATGTTGGTGCCGGCCTGGAACCGTTGCCGTGCCGCCCACGCCTTCAGCAGCGTTTCCTGGACCAGATCATCCGCCAGATCGCGGCTGCCCGAGAGCGAACGGCCGAACGCGCGCAGATGCGGGATCACCTGTGCCAGCTGCTTCTTGAACTCGGGATCGGAAAGCGCGACGTGCTCCTGCACCTCGCCTGCCGCGTCCTCGGTGATGTCGGATTCAGTCATTCTTATCCGTTCGATACGCAGTCGACCCGATGTCGGGCGAAGCCGAACATAGGAAGCGCGTGAGACGATTGCCAGCGGAACCGGGACGAACCGTTTCGCCCCGGACCGAGTATGGCGTCAGGCCAGCAGGATATACGCCATGACCGCGATCACCGCGACCAGCGATACGCCCAAAACGTAGCGGGTGACGCCGGGCGTCGAACCGGCCCGCGCGTCGGTTGCGCTGACATGGATGCGTTCTTGATCGTCTGCCATGGCCTATCAATCCCCGAAAAACGTTTTGGGTCCGTACCGTTATTCCGCCGCTTCCGGGACGGTCGCTTCATCGAAGAACAGTGCTTGGCTGATCGCCGCCTTCACCGTCGACCGCTGGAACGGCTTGGTGATCAGGAAGGTCGGTTCGGGACGCTCGCCGGTAAGCAGACGCTCCGGGAATGCGGTGATGAAAATTACGGGGACGTTGAATTCGGACAGGATATCCTTGACCGCATCGATGCCCGAGCTGTCGTCGGCCAGCTGGATATCGGCGAGGACGAGGCCCGGCCGGTCCTGCATCGCGAGTGCGACCGCCTCGTCACGGGTAACCGCGACACCGGTGACTTCATGGCCCAGATCGCGAACGATCTGTTCGAGGTCCATCGCGATCAACGGCTCGTCCTCGATGATCATCACCCGCGATCGCGTCTGCTGTTCGATCTCGCGTAGTGCCTCGGCGACCAGCTCCTCGACTTCTTCCGGCGTAGCTTCGATCAGATAGGCGGCGTCTTCGGTCGTGAAACCTTCCATCGCCGTCAGCAGCAATGCCTGCCGCGACAGCGGGGCGATCCGCGAAAGCCGTGCTTGCGCGATCGCCTCGATCTCGGTCCCCGAGGCGCTGGCCGCACCGAACGCCTCGGGCTGCGACGACGCCCAGATCGCCTGGAACGTGCGATACAGGCCCAGGCGCGGATCGACGTCACGCGGAAATTCTTCCGGTGCCGCGACGATCGCCTCCAGCGTCGCGCGGACATACTGGTCGCCCTCGCTCTGGCTCCCTGTGAGTGCTCGGCCATAGCGCCGGAGGAAGGGAAGATGCGGCGCAAGCTGCTGTCCGAGCGACATGGTCAGATAGGTCTCCTTCGTCACGATCCGGCGGGGAAGCCGGTTCATGCACTGCGTTCTGAAACGATACGGCGCGGGAAAGACGCCTCCCCCGAGTTCGCGTCGTGGCATGGAACCAACGAGCACGTCTTTTGTTTCCTGTCCGCCCGACATGCTGAATCAAGTCCGTCTTGATGCCGGTCGGCAGTTGGTATTCGTGCCGGCACATGTCCGGGCGTCGGGGGAAGGCACAGCTTCGTGAAGGATGGCGAAAATTCGGCTCGGCGGTCGACCGCAAAGTCTGCGGCGACGACGCAACCGGACAAGAAAGATACGTCCAGCCTGGGGAACGCGTTGCGTGCCGTGTATCAGGATGCGGCCGGTGAATCGGTTCCCGACGAGATGCTCGATCTGTTGAACAAGCTAAAATAGCCCCGGCAGTGTGAACACCCCCGTACCAGTCAAGCGGAAGTCGCCCAGCGCGGCTGCCGCGCTTCGTCGGTTCCCGACGGGCGCGAAGCTGATGCTCATCCTCAGCGCGGCGCTCCTTCCGCTCGCGCTGATCGCCCTGTTCGCCACCTTGCAGACGTCGCGGATCGCCGATGTAGATTTGCGCGCAAGGCTTCGGGTCGCGGCAACCGAAGCGTCGCGTGGTATCGCCATCGAGCTCGGCGGCGACATGACCGCGCTGCGCGTGGCGATGACCGCACTGTCCTCCGATCCCGCGAACTCGCCCAGCTGCGCACGGGTCGAGGGCGTATTTGCGGAGCAGGCGTCGGCCGGTGCCCGCTTCGGCATCTATTCGGCGGACGGCCGGCTGGTCTGCGGGATGGCCATTCCGGTCCGCATGGTCGGAGCCCCGGACGCAGGCGGCGTGCGCGCGCAGGTCGTGCCCGATACGGGCGTCGTCCTAGACATTCGCGGCACCAACGAATCCCGCGCGGTCGCGTTCTTTCCGGCCGCGCTGCTGCGCGACAAGTCGCAACCCAGCGGCTTCGCCTTGCCGTTCGAAAGCGGCATCGTCCATGGCGGCGAGGCTGGTCTCAGCCTGTCGACGCTACCACCCGAGACCGGGATCGAGCGGCTGGAGCAGGTCAGCATCCCGCTCAGCATCGACGACCTCGCCTTTACGATGGCGGTACGTCGCGCGCCGATCACGTCGTCGATCATCGTCGCGATGCTGCTGCCGCTGGTGATGTGGTTCGCCGCGACCGGTATCGGCTGGTTCGTGGTCGACCGGCTGCTGATCCGGCCGTTGCGGCAACTGCGCGACGATATCGAGCGGTATCGACCGGGCCATCCGATGGCCGACGTCAATCTGGGCGCGATCCCGGCGCAGGAAATCGCCGATCTGGGCGAGACGTTCCAGGAACTGACGCACACGGTCGAGCGCCACGAGCAATCGATGGCCGACGGTCTGGTACGCCAGACCAAATTGACGCGCGAGGTACATCACCGCGTCAAGAACAACCTCCAAGTCATTGCCAGCCTTATCAACTTTCATGCCCGTAGCGCGCATGGCGCCGCGGCGTCCGATGCGTATGCCACCATCCAGCGGCGGGTCGATGCGCTCGCCGTCGTCCACCGGCATCATTATGCCGAGATGGAGGAAAATCGCGGGCTGGAACTGAAATCGGTCATCGGCGAGCTGGCATCGAACATCCGCGCAACCTCATCGACCGATACGGCCAAGATCGGCATCACGCTGAACGTCGAACAGGTGCTGGTGACGCAGGACGTCGCGGTCGCCGTCTCGTTCCTGTTGACCGAGCTGATCGAACTGGCGGTGTCGGTGAACCAGCAGGCGCAGATCGGCATCTCGCTGCGTCCGGTCGCCGGCAGCGACACCGCGGTGCTGCGGGCGAGTTCGCCGTCGCTGGTCGAGAGCGAGGAGCTCGATGCGCTGGTCGCGACGCGCTATGGCCGGATCATCCTTGGCCTGTCGCGACAGTTGCGCGCGCCGCTGCACCACGATCCGCTGATTGGCGCGTACGAGATCACGATCGCGGCGAAGACGGCGTAAAACGGTCGCGCCGGATCGATGATCGGTTCAGCGCAATCCCAAGAGCTTGTGGGTTTGCAGCGACAGCCGCCAGCGCGGGCGGGCCATGGCAAAGGCGACCGCTTCGTCGCGGTTGAACGCTTCCTGTCCGATCGCGTCCATCGGCTGGACAAGATGATGGACGAAATCCCACTGTTCGATCGCATCGACATCGATGCCGATTTGCGGCCAGACGAGCTTCAGTTCGTCGCCGTTGCGCTGCACGACGTCGCTGCCCGCCTTCGGACTGATGCAGACCCAGTCGATGCCGGGATGGGCGGCGATCGTGCCGTTGCTCTCGATCGCGATCTCGAAACCCTCGGCGTGCAGCGCGTCGACCAGCGCATCGTCGATCTGCAACATCGGCTCGCCGCCGGTCAGCACCACGAAACGCCGCGCCGGCTCCGGCCCCCAATGACCGGCGACCGTTGTCGCCAACGCCACCGCATCGGGAAACTTGCCCCCGCCGACGCCGTCGGTGCCGACGAAATCGGTATCGCAAAACCGGCAGATCGCGTTCTCCCGATCGACCTCCCGACCGGTCCACAAATTACACCCGGCAAAGCGGACGAACACCGCGCGCCGCCCGGCATGCACCCCCTCCCCCTGCAGGGTAAGGAACATCTCCTTGACCGAATAGGTCATCGGCCGGTGTCGGGCGTTTCGGCGTAGCGGGTGGGATCGGGCAGACCGGCCTCGACAAAGCCACGCGCGCGCAGGCGGCAACTGTCGCAGCGTCCACAATGCAGATCGCCGACCGGGTCGTAGCAGGTCCAACTCATCGCGGCATCGAGGCCAAGTCGATCCGCCTCGCGCGCGATATCGGCCTTGGTCATGTGTTGCAGCGGCGCATGGATGCGGAAGCGGGCACCGTCGCTGCCGGCGCGGGTCGCCAGTTCGGCCAGCGCCTCGAACCCGGCGATGAAATCCGGGCGGCAATCGGGATAGCCCGAATAGTCGAGCGCATTGACCCCGATCCACAGATCGCGCGCGCCCGCCGCCTCGGCCCATCCGAGCGCGAGGCTGAGAAAGATGGTGTTGCGCGCCGGGACGTAGGTGACCGGAATGTCGTTGCCCACGCCGTCCTTGGGCACGTCGATCGACAGGTCGGTCAGCGCCGAACCGCCGAACGCCGACAGGTCGAGCGGCAGGATGACATGGCGTTCGACCCCCAGCGACTCGGCGATGCGCCTGGCCGCGGCCAATTCGATCTGATGGCGCTGGTTGTAATCGATCGACAGGGCCAGCAGCCGGTGACCCGCCTCGCGTGCCAGCGCCGCCGACACCATCGAGTCGAGCCCGCCCGACACCAGCACCACGCTGAGGGGAGAATTCGTCATGCTGCGCTCGCTAAGACTTTCGGGAGGTCAGGGCAACCGCCGGAAAAAGAGCGGGCCGCGATGACGCGGCCCGGAGGGTTCCATGCTTTAGGGGAAACATGCGTGCCCAACCGGACACGCATTTCGTATAACGCGCCTGGCCTAAACATAGGGTTAACGCGCACGACGCGCGCAACTGCCGACCCACCGCGCTTCATAGGCATCCGCGAACGGCATGCCGTCGGCGATCCCCTCGCTCTCGATCCGCAGCGAGCGCGGCGTATCGACATGGACCGTCGTGCGGATGTGGCCGATGCCGGGACAGGTATAATGAACGGTCGATACGCGAGCCGTATTCTCGATCACGAACCGGCTGCATTGCGCGCTGCGCAGCCGCAGTCGCAGAAAGGCCGCCGGATCGGCAAAGCAACTCGTCCGTGCTGCCTCGGGCGATCCGGCCTCGCGCAGCGACCAGTCGCCCGGCGTGACCGCACGCATCGCCGTCAACGTCGGTGCGGCGGCAGGCTGCGCCATCGCTGCCCCCGATGCCAGCACCAGCGCCGCCGCGACCCGGTATATCGACCTACTTGCCATCACGTCCCCCTTACCGCTCGCGTCAGGATGCGATGTCGGCCACTGCCAGCGGAAATTTCGTCGCGCAGAAGGCGCAGTCGACGGTGATGATCCCGTTCTCGTCCGCCATCGCCGCGCGCTCTTCCTCGGGGAAGCGCGAGATCACGCCGGCGATATAGTCACGGTCGCATCGGCACCCGCGCGACAGGTCGGTGGTGGCGAGGATGCGGACTTCGCGTTCCTCGTTGAACAGCCGCCAGACCAGCGTTTCCAGCGGCACCATCGGATCGGCGAGTTCGTCGGGTCCCATGGTCAAACCCAGCGCCTCGACATGATGCCATTCGGGATGGTCGAGGCGAACGTGCAGCCGTTCACGACCTTCCTCCCCCTCGGGCAGATGTTGCAGGAAGATGCCGCCGGCGATGCGCTGCCCGTTATCGTCGACGCCGATTCCGAGCCGAACCAGCGACGGGATCTGTTCGGATTGCAGGAAGTAGCTTTCCGCCGCCGCCGCGATCGAATCGCCATCGAGCGGAACGATCCCCTGATAGCGCTCGCCCGACGTCACCTGGTCGAACGTGATCGCCAAATAGCCCTGGCCGAACATCGCGAACAGCGACGGGTCCTCGCCCAATTCGGCCAGACGATCGGCGTCGAAATCGACATAGCCGCGCAGTTCGCCATGCTTGTAGTCGCACACCATCAGGCGGATGATCCCGCCCTGCGTCTGCGCCTGAAGCGTCAACTGCCCCTCGGCCTCCTTCAACGTCGTGCCGAGCAACGCCGTCAGCGCCAGCGTTTCGGCCAGCAACTTCTCGATCGGCGCGGGATACGCGTGCGCCGCGAGGATCGACTGCGCCACCGGCCCCAGCCGCACGACGCGACAGCGCGCGTGATGATCGGGCAGCGTGAACCCGATCGCACGATCGAGGTCAGGCAGACGGACGGTATCGGACAAAATCAGGCTCCCCGTAGCCCGACATTCGGGCAAACTGTGATCGATCACTCACATGGGAGCCCACCAGCGATTCCGCAAGCGCTTTGCGCTATGTTGCGACTGCGAAATAATCGGGTTCGGACGGTTCGATTTGGGGATCTGGAATTGAGGCTCGTACCATCGACATCGTCATCCGGGCTCGACCCGGAATCCCGCTGTTCTTCGATGACGGTGCGTAAAAAGCGGGACCCTGGGTCAAGTCGAGACCTCTGCAAACGTCGCGCGCCAACCAAACCGAGCCGTACCCCCGCGCAGGCGGGGGTCCAGAGCAAAGCAGAACAACGGCTTGCGCCTTAAACTCTGGACCCCCGCCTGCGCGGGGGTACAGCAGGGGGCCAAGATCGGTGCTTTCGCAAAGGTCTCGGTTAGCCCGGGGTGACGATGATGAACGGCAGTCGGTTCCATCATCATCGTGGCTCGATAGCCGATCGAACCGTCCTGTCATTACTCGACGTACCGGACCGGATTTCCAACGGCGGAGGCGGATAGTATCATGCGCCTCCGCCCGACACCGAACGACGTACCGATTGCCGATCTACAAGAACCAGCGCGGTCGGTCGGCTCAGCCGACCAGACCGAAACACCAGCGCAGGATGGCCTTCTGCGCATGCAGACGGTTCTCGGCCTCGGGCCAGATCAGCGACTGCGGCCCGTCGATGACGTCGGGCGTGACTTCTTCACCGCGATGCGCGGGAAGGCAGTGGAGGAACACCGCATCGGCCCTGGCCTGCGCCATCAGTGCCGCATCGACCTGATACGGGGCCATTGCCGCCAGCTTCTGCTCGGCATGCGCCTGTCCCATCGAAATCCAGGTGTCGGTGACGACGACATCGGCGTCCCGCACGGCCGCAACCGGGTCGCGGGTGACGGTCGCCCGACCGCCTGCCGACGCCACGACGTCTGCCGAGGGATCATAGCCTTCGGGACAGGCGGCGACGACGTCGAACCCCATCAGCGCGCCCGCCTCGACGATCGAATGCAGCACGTTGTTGCCGTCGCCCAACCACGCCCATTTGGTGCCCGGCAATGCCTTGCCCGCTTCGATCACCGTCAGCAGATCGGCGACGATCTGGCACGGATGCGAATGGTCGGTCAGGCCGTTGATAACCGGGACCGAGGCATAGCGGACCATCTCGTTCAGCTTGGCGGGATCGTCGGTCCGGACCATGATCGCGTCGCAATATCCCGACAGGACGCGCGCGGTGTCGGCGACGGTCTCACCGCGGCCCAATTGGGTGGTGCCGGCGTCGAGCACCAGCGCCGACCCGCCCAGCTGGCGCATCGCCATGTCGAACGACACGCGCGTCCGGGTCGACGACTTTTCGAACACGCAGGCGAGCGTATGCCCGGCGAGCGACGCATCGGCATCGGCCCGCCCCTTCGGCCAGCCCTTGCGCGCGGCCTTCGCATCGAGCGCGTCGTTGAGAATGGCGGCGATGCCGTCGGCACCGGCCGAGGCTAGATCGAGGAAATGGCGCATTTTTTCAGTCCTCCCCATCGCAGATGGGGAGGGGGACCATGCGCAGCATGGTGGAGGGGCCTCCACCGGCGTGTCGCATGGGGCGTTCCCCCCTCCACCAGCCTGCGGCTGGTCCCCCTCCCCATCTGCGATGGGGAGGAATGGTTCAATCAATCGTCGGCGACGGGCACGTAGACCCGGGCGGCGGCGGACAGCTTTTCGACGGCTTCCGCGATGTGGCGCTCTTCGATCACCAGCGGCGGCAGGACGCGGACGACATTGTCGCCGGCCGCGACCGTCAGCAACTGGTGCTGGTCGCGCAGATGCGCGACGAAGCGGCGGCTGTCGGACTTCAGCTTGATGCCGAGCATCAGCCCCTTGCCGCGAATCTCCTGAAACAGGTGGTCGTGGTTCGGGATCATCTGTTCGAGGCTGGCGCGCAGCCGGTCGCCCATCGCCTTCACATGGTCGAAGAAGCCGGGTTCGAGCATCACGTCGAGCACCGCCTGCCCCGCCGCCATCGCCAGCGGATTGCCGCCATAGGTCGAACCATGCGTGCCGAACACCATGCCCTTGGCCGCTTCCGCGGTCGCAAGGCATGCACCGAACGGAAAGCCGCCGCCGATCCCCTTGGCCGACGAAACTATGTCGGGCGTCACGCCATAGTGTTCGTGGGCGAACAACGTGCCGGTCCGGCCATAGCCGCACTGCACCTCGTCCAGCACCAGCAACAGGCCGTGCTCGTCGCAGGCCTTGCGCAGGCCGGTCAGGAACTCGGGCGTCGCGGTACGCAGGCCGCCCTCGCCCTGGATCGGCTCGACGAGGAACCCTGCCGTATTGTCGTCGATCAGCGCGAGTGCACCTTCGAGATCATTGAACTCGGCATAGCGGAAGCCCGGCAAAAGCGGTTCGAACCCGTCGCGCATCTTGGCCTGATTGGTCGCCGAGATGGTGCCGAGCGTCCGGCCGTGAAACGCCTGATTGAAGGTAATCAGCGTGTGCCGCTGCGGATTGCCGTTGGCGAAGTGGAAACGGCGCGCGGTCTTGATCGCGCATTCGACCGCTTCGGCACCCGAATTGGTGAAGAACACCGTGTCGGCAAAGCTGTTGTCGACGATCCGCTGCGCCAGTGCCTCGCCCTGCGGGCTGCCGTACAGGTTGCTGACGTGGATCAGGGTCGCGGCCTGTTCCTGGATCGCCTTGGTCAGGTGCGGATGGCCATGGCCGAGCGCGTTGACGGCGATGCCGGCGGCGAAATCGAGATACTCGGTGCCGTCCTCGCCATACAGGTAGCAGCCCTCGCCTCGGACCGGACGCACGCCGCACCGTGGATAGACGGGCATCAGTGCGGGGGTCGTCATCGAACTGCTCCTTTGAGAAATATCGGCGCTGAAAACGCAAAAGGGCGGTCAACCGGACCGCCCGGAGCGGCGCTGTACCGCCCCCGGGGGGCTTCCGTCAATTCTTGAGCTTCCACCCCGACCGCAGCAGCGCATAGCAGCCGATCGCCATCGCGATATCGACCGCGAGGATCACCGCACCGCCCAGCAGCACCGGCGAATCGGCGCGCTCGAGAAAGCCGTAGCGGAACCCGGAGATGATATAGAAAAACGGGTTCAGGTGGCTGATCGTCCGGAAATGCGGTGCCAGCGATTCGACCGAATAGAAGGTACCCGACAACAGGGTCAGCGGCCCGATCACGAAATTAGTGATGGCCGCGGCATGGTCGAACTTTTCCGCCCAGATCGAGGTCATTACGCCGGCGAGCGCGAGGAAGGTCGATCCGAACAGCCCGAACCACAGCACGGCGCCCGGATGCCGCGGCATGACGTGCACGCCCGGATACAACAGCATCGCGAACCACAGCACGATCCCGACGAGGAACGCGCGCGTCACCGCCCCGCCAACCAGCGCCGCCAGCAATTCGCCGGTGGACAGGGGCGGCATCAGGTAATCGACCACCGTCCCCTGGATCTTGCCGACCAGCAGCGCGAAGCTGGAATTGGCGAAGGCGTTGTTGAGCATCGCCATGGCGATCAGCCCCGGTGCGACGAAATCGGGGAACGGCACGCCCAGTACTGACCGCCCGGCCCCACCCATCGCCACCGAAAAGATGACGAGGAACAGCAGCGTCGTGACCGCCGGTGCCCAGATGGTCTGAAGCTGCACCTTGAAGAAGCGGCGCACCTCCTTGATATAGAGCGTGCGCAGGCCGCCCCAGTTGACGTTCCGGATGACCGGCACGCCGGGGTCGGCAAGGACGATTTTTGCGCGCAACGGGGATTGTTCCTGCATGGCTGTGTCGCCTAATCGCTGGCGAGGGCGGCGGCAAGGATCAAGGTCGTCCGGGCGCCACTGGAATATGAAGGACAAGGACGGGCATGAGCTGGACCGAAGAACGCATCGCGACACTGGCCAAGATGTGGGAATCGGGGATGACCGCCAGCCAGATCGCCGAGGAGCTCGGCGGGATCAGCCGGAACGCGGTGATCGGCAAGGCGCATCGTCTGGGCCTGCAATCGCGCCCGTCGCCGGTGCGGTCGAACGACGCGTCGAAGGCCGCCGCCGCTGCCCCCAAGCCCGCTCCGGTCGAGCCGGCTCCGGTGGTCGAGGTCGCGCCGCCTGCGCCCAAGCCCGCCCCCGAGCCGAAACCGGTGCCCGAACCCAAGCCCGCGCCGGTGGTTGCCGCTGAACCGGTCGCGACCAAGCCGGCCGCTCCGAAGCCCCCGGTCGAGGACGATCCGTTCACGCCCCTTCCCGTCAGCGCCGATGACGCCGACGAGGAGGATGAGGAAGAAGCGGAAGACGACGCCCCCGCTGCTCCGAAACAGCGCGACATGCCGGTCATGCGCTCGGTCGGTCCCGGCGGTTTCCTGCGGCAGAATCCGGGTGAACAGACCGCACCGCTGACCCCTGCCCCGCCGCGCCGTCTGGTCCCGGCCCGGCCGAGCGATGCGATCGCGGGCAAGACGACGTTGCTCGATCTGAACGACCGAATCTGCAAATGGCCGATCGGCCATCCGGGCGAACCCGATTTCCATTTCTGCGGTGACAAGGTCAATCCGGGCTTCCCGTACTGCGTCGCGCATTGCGGCCATGCCTATCAGGCGCAGCTCCCCCGCCGCGACCGCCGTCCGCCGCCGCCGCTGCCGTATGGTGGGCCTAGGGTTCGCTGATGCCGAGCGCGCAAGTCCGGGTCTAAGCCCGGACGCGCACCGGCGCTCAGCCGGCCGGCGCGGCCCAAAGCCGCGACCGACGGCATGGGCTTCGCCCATGCCCGCCCCAATTTCCGCGTCCCCGGGCTTGACCCGGGGTCCCGCTTCTCGTGTGACGACGGTCAGAAGCGGGACCCCGGATCAAGTCCGGGGTGACGAAGTAATATGGGCCATCGCCCCCCACCCCCGCTTTGCGGATGACCCCGTTTCGTTCTATACGCCCCGCATGGCCGAAAATCTGTTCGAAGCGAACGTTCCTTCCCAGCCCGCCTATGACGCGTCGTCGATCGAGGTGCTGGAGGGGCTGGAGCCGGTCCGCCGCCGGCCGGGCATGTATATCGGCGGCACCGACGAACGCGCGCTGCACCATCTGGCTGCCGAAGTCCTCGACAATGCGATGGACGAAGCGGTCGCCGGTCATGCAAACCGGATCGAAGTGCAACTGGATGTCGGCAACCGGTTGACGATCATCGATAATGGCCGCGGTATCCCGGTCGATCCGCACCCCAAATTTCCCGACAAGTCGGCGCTCGAAGTCATTCTGTCGACGCTGCATTCGGGCGGCAAGTTCGCGGGCAAGGCCTATGCCACGTCGGGCGGCCTGCACGGCGTCGGCATCTCGGTCGTCAACGCGCTGTCGATCGATACGGTAGTCGAGGTCGCGCGCGACCGGCAGCTATATCGCCAGCGTTTTTCGCAGGGGCAGACGCTCGGCGCGCTCGAACATGTCGGCGCGGCCCCCAATCGGCGCGGCACGCTGGTCGCGTTCACGCCCGACGCCGAAATCTTCGCCGATCTGCAGTTCAAACCCGCGCGGCTGCACAAGCTGGTACGATCGAAAGCCTATCTGTTCGCCGGCGTCGAAATCCGCTGGAAATGCGCCCCCGAACTGGTCGCCGGCACCGACGTACCCGCCGAAGCCGTCTTCCAGTTTCCCGGCGGCCTCGCCGACCATCTGCGCGAACAGGTCGGCACCCGCGAATGTGCGACTGCCGATTTCTTTACCGGTCGGCAGGATTTCCCGGGCGAACAGGGCCGGGTCGAATGGGCGGTCGCATGGCCGCTGTGGAGCGACGGCAGCTACAGCTATTACTGCAACACCATCCCGACGCCCGATGGCGGTACCCACGAACAGGGACTGCGGCAGGCGCTGGTCCGGGGGCTGCGCGGGTTCGCCGATCTAGTCGGCAACAAGCGCGCCAAGGACATGACCGCCGACGACGTCACGGTCGGCTGCGAACTGATGCTGTCGGTGTTCATTCGCGAACCGCAATTCCAGAGCCAGACCAAGGATCGCCTGACCAGCGTCGAGGCGGCGAGCCTCGTCGAAAAGGCGGTACGCGACCATTTCGACCATTTCCTCAGCCACAATATGGACCGTGGCAAGGCACTGCTCGGCCTCGTGCTCGACCGGATGGACGAACGCCTGCGCCGCAAGGCCGAGCGCGAGGTCAAGCGCAAGACCGCGACGTCGTCGCGCAAGCTGCGCCTGCCCGGCAAGCTGACCGACTGCGCTTCCGATGACCCCGCCGGCACCGAATTGTTCATCGTCGAAGGGGACTCGGCGGGCGGTTCGGCCAAGCAGGCGCGCGACCGCAAGACGCAGGCGATCCTGCCGATCCGCGGCAAGATTCTGAACGTCGCCTCCGCGACCAGTGCCAAGATCCTCGCCAATCAGGAAATCGCCGATCTGGTCCTCGCCATGGGCTGCGGCACGCGCAAGGACTGTCAGCCCGATGCGCTGCGCTACGAGCGTATCGTCATCATGACCGACGCCGATGTCGACGGCGCGCATATCGCGACGTTGCTGATGACCTTCTTTTTCCAGGAAATGCCGGAGGTCGTGCGGCGCGGACACCTCTATTTGGCGCAGCCGCCGCTGTACCGGCTGACGGTGGGAGCCAGGTCGCTCTATGCCCGCGACGATGCGCACCGCGCCGAGCTGGAACGCACCGCGTTTCGCGGCAAGAAGGTCGAGGTCGGCCGGTTCAAGGGGCTGGGGGAGATGAACCCCGGCCAGCTTCGCGAAACGACGATGGACCCGAAGACGCGCAGCATGATCCGCATCACCCTGCCGCAGGAATATGAGGAGCGTGCGGCGGTCAAGGATCTGGTCGACCGGTTGATGGGCACCAACCCCGCGCACCGCTTCGCCTTCATTCAGGAGAATGCCGCGCGGCTCGACGACGAAGTCATCGACGCCTGAACCTCCGCCTCAGTTGACGGTCGGCACGGCATGCGCCACCCTCGGATCAGGGGATAAGGGGGAATTCGAATGCTGGCGGCAACGTTCCTGATGGCAGCGGCAGCACAGACGGCACCCGCACCGGCACCGGCCGCAAATGCCGAGGTCGAGCGCCGGGCGCGCGACGTCGTGGCGATCCTCTCCGGTCAGGGCGACTATGATTCGGTCTTCTCGCCGTCCTTCCGCACCGCCGTGCCGCGGGCGCAGTTCGACGCGATCGGCGCGCAACTGACGCAGGCACTCGGCAAGCCGACCAGTGTCGAGGCGGTGCAGCCGACCGGACCATGGTCGGCACGAATCCGCATCGGCTATGATCGCGGCGTCCTCAATGCGGACCTGACGATCGACCCGACCGGGGCACACCCGATCACCGGTCTCCTGACCCGCGGCATCGAACCGCGTGGTCCGGTCGCCGCGACGATCGATGCCGTTGTCGAACAGGTCGCCGCCCTGCCCGGCCATGGCGGCTTCACCCTCGCCAGGATCGGCAGCGGTGCCCCGCAACCGCTTCAGAGCCATGCTGCGTCCACACCGCTCGCGATCGGTTCGGCGTTCAAACTCGTGATCCTCGCCGAACTGGTGCGATCGATCGAGGCAGGCGAGCGGAAATGGAGCGACGTCGTCACGCTCGACGGAGCGGCGCTGCCGGGCGGCGGCTATGCCCAGCAGCCGAAGGGAACGCGGGTTCCGTTCCGCGACCTCGCCGAACGGATGATTTCGGTCAGCGACAACAGCGCGACCGATATCCTGTTGTTCCAGCTCGGCCGGCAGAAGGTCGAGGCGATGTTGCCCGTCGTCGGCATGACCGATGGCGGGACGCGCAACGTCCCGTTCCTCGGCACCCTCGAAATGTTCAAGCTGAAGGGCGTCGAGGGCGGCGCGCTGGGAACCCGGTATCTGGCGCTGCCGACGGCGCAGCGTCGCGCGTTCCTCGACGGGCCGGTTCGCGACACGCCGATCGCGGCGATTCCCGCCAATCTGTTTCAGGACGGCAAGCCGCTGCGCATCGAACAGATCGAATGGTTCGCCAGCCCGAACGATCTGGTGCGGACGATGGACTGGCTGCGACGGCACTTCGACGGATCGGCAGGGGCGGACCTCCGCGCCGTCCTGTCGAAAAACCCCGGCCTTGCCGAACCGGCGGCGAACTGGCGCTATGTCGGTTACAAGGGCGGGTCGGAGCCGGGCGTACTCACCATGACGTTCCTGCTGCAGGGCAAGGACGGCGGTTGGTACGCGATGTCGGGCGGCGTCAACGATCCGGCGAAACCGGTCGATACGCTGCGGTTCACGGCGTTGATGGGTCGCGCGCTGGACCTTGCCGCGCAGCGATAGAGGTGGGAGCCGGACGACCCGCTGCGAAATCGTTGCGGCTGCTTCCTTCCGGACCTGACCGGGTTGGCGACGGCATCGTCCGCCCGACTCCCGCGCGCCATATGGGCGAAGCGTCGCGCCGACGCAAGTCCGTCAGTTCACCTTGCGCGGCAGTCGCGAATAGGGGACGAAATCGTCGAGCGACAGCGACCCGCTGAACATCTGCGAATTGCGGTCGACCAGCGTGACGATATCGATCCGGCACAATCGCGTTCCGATCGTGCGGGTTACGAGGATGTCGTCCCGGTCGGCGATCGTGCCGCCCGCCGGCCGGTTGACCATCAACGTGCCGTTGTTCATCCGATAGACGATCCCGATATTTGGGACGATCTCGCTCGATCGAATGTCGCGCAGGTTGATGCAACCCACCGGCTTGCCCATCGTCCGCCCCTCGACGATGCGCGCCAGCTCCGCCTCGCCGGCCGCGACGCGGTCCTGCGCGACGACCGGGCTGGCGATCAGGGCGGAAGCAAGGATCAGGATCGGCAGGCGCATGGCGTAGGGTCCCGGGAAATAGAGATGCGCACGTTCCTACACGATTGTAACTGAACGCACGCTGACGGACGATCAACGCAGTCGACCGCCCGTCCGCTCCCTGCCAACCTGAAGGCTGTTTGAAAACTCGCGGTAGAGCGAGTTTCGCAGGCGGTGCCGGCGCATTTCCAAACGGACTCTTACAGCGCGGCGGCAGCTTCGATAATCGGCACGAACTTCGCGGCGGTCAGGCTGGCCCCGCCGACCAGCGCCCCGTCGACATCCTCGATCGACAGGATCGATCCGGCATTCGCACCGGTGACCGATCCGCCATAAAGGATGCGGATGCCGTCGGCGGCATCGCCGACCATCTGGCGCAGCTTGGCGCGGGCGATCGCATGGACCTGCGCGATTTCGTCGGCCGATGGCGTGCGGCCGGTGCCAATTGCCCAGCGCGGTTCGTAGGCGAGCGTGAACCAGTCGCCGCTGGCACCTTCGGGCACCGATTTTTCGATCTGCGCCTGCACCACGCGTTCGGCGCGGCCGGCGTCGCGTTCCGCCTCGGTCTCACCGCAGCACAGGATCACGGCCAGACCCTGCCGCCGGGCGGCGGCAGCCTTGGCCCATGCATCGTGGCTGGTTTCGTTCTGATCGGTGCGGCGCTCGCTATGGCCGACGATCACGACCTGCGCCCCGACCTCGCGCAACATCTCGGCCGACAGGCAGCCGGTATGCGCGCCGCGGTCGTTGGCATGCACGTCCTGTCCGCCGATCTGCACCGATTTGGCGATCTCGGCCGCGTGGTGGACCAGCGTGGCCGGCACACACAGCGCGACATCGACGCCCGGCGCGGCGGCGGCGGCGGCATCGATCGCCTCGATCTCGGCCAGTTGCGCCCGCAGCCCGTGCATCTTCCAGTTCCCCGCGACCAGCTTGCGACGACTCATCGTTCCGGCTCCCAGCCCGTTTTACATGTTCTACAGCCGATAGCGTGTCTGGCGGTCCGCGCAACCTTGAAGCGGCGGCGGCGCGTCTCTAAAGCAGCCTCCTTTCATTCCTCGCGATCGGTTGTACGGATGCTCGGTTTCTTCAGGCGCATGACCAAGTCGAAGGTCGGCATCTTCATCGGCCTGCTGCTGCTGGTGACGATCGCCATCGGGTTCGCGATGGCGGATCTCCAGAGCCTGCGCCCCGCATCGATGGGCGGTGGCGGCGCGGCGGTGGCGAAGGTCGGCGATCAGGAGATCGGCGACGTCGCACTGCGCGAGCGGATCCAGAACGACGTTCAGAATGCTGCGCAGCGTCAGCCGGGACTGACCGCCGCGCAATATATCGCGGCGGGCGGGTTCGAAGGATCGCTGGAGCGGGCGATTTCGGATTCGGCGCTGATGCAGTTCGCGAAAGATCACGGCCTGGCCGTCAGCGACCGCTATATCGACGGACAGATCGCCAGCCTGCCCGCGTTCCAGGGACTGGACGGCAAATTCAGCCAGCAGGCGTTCGATCAGGCGCTGGCCCGCGCCCGGATCACCCCGCAGCAGTTGCGTGACGATTTCCGCCGGACGGTGCTGACCCGGCTGATGCTGGCCCGCACAATCGAGAACAGCTTCATGCCGCAGCAGCTGGCGCTGCCCTATGCCTCGCTGTCGAAGGAAGCGCGCACCGGACAGGTCGCGATCGTGCCGACCGCCGCGTTGCCCGCCCCGGCCGCGCCGACCGAACAGCAGTTGCAGGCCTATTATACCGCCAATCGCGGCCGCTACACGATCCCGGAGCGCCGGGTGCTCCGCTATGCGGTCATCAGCCCGGCGAGCGTCGCGGCACAGTCTGCGCCGACCGATGCCGAGGTGCAGACCGCGTATCGCACCAACGCCGCACGGTTCGCACCGTCACAGACCCGCACGATATCGCAGGTGGTCGTCGCCGATCAGGCGGCGGCGAACCGCGTCGCGCAGGCGGTTCGCAGCGGCCAGAGCGTTTCGGCCGCCGCCGCCCCGCTCGGGCTGGAAGCGACCACGCTGACCGGCCAGACCCAGGGTCAGTTCGCCGCGCGGACCTCGGCCGAGATCGCCACCGCCGCCTTCGCCGCGCAACAGGGTGCGGTGGTCGGCCCGGTACGCTCGCCGCTCGGCTTCGTGGTGCTGAAGGTCGATACGATCACACAGCTGCCCGGCAAGACCATCGAACAAGCGCGCCCCGAACTGATCGCCGAACTCACGAAGACCAAGAGCGCGACGGCGCTGGGCGCGGTGCAGGAAAAGATCGACGGCGGCATCACCGATGGCGCGACTTTCGACGAGATCGTCGCCGATGCCAAGCTGACTGCGCAAGCGACCGCGCCGATCACCGCGCAGGGTATCGACCCGATGAAGCCCGGCCAGCCCGACCCGGCGCTGGCCCCGATCATCGAAGCCGGCTTCGCGGCCGAGGCCGGTGACGCGCCGCAGATCGTGCAGACCCAGGCCGACGGCACCTTCGCGCTGGTCGCGACCGGCGACGTGACCCGTGCCGCGCCGCGTCCGCTGGCGGACATTCGCGCGCAGGTCGTCGGCCAGTATCTGAAGGATCAGGCGATGAAGGCCGCGCGGATGATCGCGCAGCAGATCCTGACCAAGGTGAATGGCGGCATGCCGCTGAACACCGCCGTGGCGCAGTCGGGGGCTCGCCTGCCCGCGCCGCGTCCGGTGACCGCTTCGCGTCTGCAATTGTCGCAGTTGGGGGCACAGGTGACGCCGGCGCTGTCGCTGATGTTCTCGATGGCGCCGAAAAAGGCCCGGCTGACGGCCGCGCCCGATGGCGAGGGCTGGATCATCGTCTATCTCGATTCGATCGCGCGCGGCGATGCGAGCGGCGACAAGGCGGCGATCACCGGCGTCGGTCGTGAACTGGGACGGATCAGCGGCAATGAATATGCCGAACAATTCGTTGAGGCGGTGCGCCGGCAGGTCGGCGTGACGAAGAATGCTGCCGCGATCGGTCGCCTGCGGAACGAACTGGCCGGAACGGCCGCCCCCGCCGCGCAATGAACGCGGTCTCGGGGGTAGCGGCGGCGCAGGTCGCGCTGGCGGCCGGCCGTCCGGCGCTGGTGTGGACGACCCGCGTCGCCGATACCGAAACGCCGGTCGCCGCCGCGCTGAAACTGATCCAGCCGGGACGCGGCGACTTCCTGCTCGAATCGGTCGAGGGCGGATCGGTGCGGGGCCGGTACAGCCTGCTCGGCCTCGCCCCCGATCTGGTGTTCCGGGCGCAGGGGCATGACGCAGCGATCAATCCGCACTGGCTGAGCGACCGCGATGCGTTCGCGCCCTGCGCCGAACCGACGCTGACGGCACTGCGCACGCTGGTCGGGGAATGCCGGATGGAGGTGCCGGCCGCGCTGCCACCGGCGCTGGCCTGTCTGGTCGGCTATTTCGGCTATGAGACGGTCGGGCTGGTCGAGCAGTTGCCGCAGGCCGCCGAGGATGCGCTGGGCCTGCCCGACATGATGTTCGTGCGGCCGACGGTGCTGCTTGTATTCGACCGCCTGTCCGACACGCTGTTCGTCGTCGCGCCCGTCTGGCCGGGCGCGTCGGTCGAGCGCGCGGTCGAGCGGATCGAGGCGACCTCCGCCGCACTCGACGCGGCCGCCCTGCCCGCGCCCGCGCGACTGGCCGAAGCGCCGGAAATGGCGCTGACGCCGACCCTGCCCGCGGGCCGCTATGGCGAGATGGTCGCGGCGGCGAAGGAATATATCGCGGCGGGCGATATCTTTCAGGTCGTGCTGGCGCAACGCTTCACCAGCCCGTTTCCGCTCGAGCCGTTCGAATTGTATCGGGCGCTCCGGCGGATCAACCCGTCGCCGTTCCTCTACCATCTCGACCTGCCGGGCTTCGCGCTGACCGGATCGAGCCCCGAAATCCTCGTCCGGCTGCGCGATGGCGAGGTCACGATCCGGCCGATCGCCGGCACGCGGCCGCGTGGTGCGACGGCGGCGGAGGACGAAGCGAACCGGACCAGCCTGCTCGCCGATCCCAAGGAGCGGGCCGAACATCTGATGCTGCTCGACCTTGGCCGCAACGATGTCGGGCGGGTCGCATCGACCGGCAGCGTGCGGGTCACCGACAGCTATACCGTCGAATTCTACAGCCATGTCATGCACATCGTGTCGAACGTCGTGGGCAAGCTGCGTGACGACGCCGATGCGCTCGACGCGCTGTTCGCGGGCTTCCCGGCCGGCACGGTATCGGGCGCGCCCAAGGTGCGGGCGTGCCAGATCATCGCCGAGCTGGAACGCGAACGTCGCGGTGCCTATGCCGGCGGGGTCGGTTATTTCAGTCCCGACGGATCGATGGATTCGTGCATCGTGCTGCGGACCGCCGTGGTCAAGGACGGGGTCATGCACGTCCAGTCGGGCGCAGGCATCGTCGCCGACAGCGTGCCCGAATATGAACAGCGCGAGTGCGAGGCAAAGGCCGGCGCGCTGCTGGCGGCGGCGCGCGAGGCGGTGGCACAGGCCGCGAAGGCACGTTTCGGACAATAGGCACGAAACGGGCGGGGTTTGCGCTACGTTAAGGTTGCGCGACGTAGTCGTGCGACCGCAGGCGTCGTACAAGCCATTGGTATCGATCGATTCCCTGCACGAAATGTGATTCGGCGTATGCGCGGAAGTCGACACCGACGCGCGGTCAGCGAGGGAAGCCATGGGTACGATCCGCCGTGCGACGTTGCAGGATATCGATCGCATCGTCCCGTTGTTCGATGCGTATCGGCAGTTTTACGAGCAGGACAGCGACCCCGACGGCGCGCGTGCTTTCCTGATCGAACGGATCGAACGGGCGCAGTCGGTCCTTCTGCTGGCCGACGACGATGCCGGCTTCGCGCAACTATATCCGAGTTTCTCGTCGGTGCGGCTGCGGCCGACCATGATCCTGAACGACCTGTTCGTGCGGCCCGAGCTGCGCAGCCACGGGATCGGGGCGGCGCTGCTGCATGCGGCATGTGACGTCGCGCGCGACTCCGGCGCGGCGCGCATGTCGCTGGCGACCGCGGTCGATAACAGCGCGGCACACGCGCTGTATGTGCGCGCCGGATGGACGCGCGACGCGCAGTTCCATACCTACGCGATCGCGACGGGCTGAGCGTCCGGTCGACAGAGCGGAGGCCGGGTCTGTCCGATACCCGCTTCGATATTGCTCCCGCCGCGGCCCGTTACCGCCGCAAGGCGAGCCAGCCGAGCCATAGCCAGCCGACGATCATCGCCAGCCCGCCCAGCGGCGTGATCGGTCCCAGCACCCCGCGCGGGCCGCCCAGCGCCATCGCGTAGAGCGAACCGCCGAACAACAGACCACCCGCGACGAACAGCCAGCCCGGCCCGCGCGCGCCGAGGTTCAGCGCGACCAGTGCGGCGATGGCATGGGCGAGTTGATACTGGCCACCGGTCTTGAACCAGTCGACCGCCGGTCCCGACGCACCATGGGCACCGAACGCGCCGGCGGCGACCGCCATCGCACCCGACAGGGCGGCGGCAAGGAGGAGAAGGTTCATGGGCGGCTCCGGCGATAATCGTTGGCTTGTTTCGGTCGAGTGTAGCGGAAAAGCCATCGGGGGGCGGACGTAGTTCCTTCGATCGCACCATTGCTCGCAGCGGCTTGGGCTTGCTGTTACGGTGAAAGGGTCGGCGCGCGGCCGAACGCGCCCTTACCCGCGCACGATCCGCAGATAGGCATCCAGCACCGCCTGATTGGCGCGGCCCCATTCATATTCCTTGGCGTCCTCATGGCCCGCCAGTCCCATGCGCCAGCGCATATTGGCATCCTCGCACAGCCGGGCGATGGCATCGGCATAGGCCGGCACGTCGCGCGGCGGCACGAGAAAGCCGGTGCGCCGGTCGTCGACCAGCCCGACCGCACCCGACGCACGCGCGGCAACGACGGGGACCCCCGCCGCCATCGCCTCCAGCGTGACGTTGCCGAACGTCTCGGTGATCGACGGGTTGAAGAACACGTCCATCGACGCGACCGCCCGGCCGAGATCGTCGCCTGCCTGAAACCCCGCGAAGACCGCATGCGGCACGCGTTCGGCGAACCAGTCGCGTGCCGGCCCTTCGCCGATCACGAGGATGCGGTGCTTGACGCCGCGCCGCTGCAATTCGGTGGCGACGTCCGAGAAGACGTCGAGCCCCTTTTCCAGAACCAGCCGCCCGAGAAAGCTGACGGCGACCTCGTCGTCGCCGATGCCGATCGACCGCCGCCAGTCGAAATCGCGCATCGCCGGGTTGAAACGGTGATGATCCACCCCGCGCGACCAGATGCCGACCGGGCTGGTCACGCCCCATTCGTGCAGCAGTTCGGCCATGCCCCGACCGGGCACCATCACCTGATCGGCACGATTGTAGAATCGTTTCGACACGCCGCGCGCAACGGGTTCGAGGAAACCGATGCCGTAATATTGCGGGTAGGTTTCGAAGCGGGTGTGGAGCGAGGCGAGCGTCGCGACCCCCTGTTTCCGGGCCCAGCTGAGCGCGCGATGACCGAGAATGTCGGGGGCCGATACATGGACGATGTTGGGCCGGAACCCTTCGAGGTCGGCGCGGGTCTTCGTGGTCAGCCCGCGCGCCAGCTTATATTCGCCGCGTCCGCCGGGCATGCCATAGGCTGGCACGCTGACCAGATCGCCGGTCGGCGGGAATGCCGGATTGGCGACGGTCGGCGAATAGACGCGAAGCGTGACGTCGCGGTCGAGCAGATGCCGGGCGAGCCGGTTAAGCGCCTGGTTCGCGCCGTCGCGGACATAATTATAGTTTCCGCTGAACATCGCCACGCGGAGTTGGGAAGCCTTCATCCGTGGCCCATAGCGCGCACGCGCGCATCACGCCACCGGAACGCATTGCGGCTGCGGACGGTTGACCGTGCCGACGACAGGAGTGGGCAGATGAGCGACAGCTACAAGACGGGTGCCAAGGTATCATGGTCGTGGGGCAACGGCACCGCCGAGGGCAAGGTCGAGGAACGGTTCGAACGGCGGGTGCAACGGACGATCAAGGGCACGAAGATCACGAAGAACGGGACCAAGGAAAACCCGGCCTATCTGATCGAACAGGAAGACGGGGCCAAGGTGCTGAAGCGCGGCAGCGAACTGGACTGAATTTTCGCCCGGCGGGGGCGATGCGCGGCGTTCGCCCTGCCGGTCACGGGGATGATCGTTGCGATATTCCCCTTTCGTTCCGCTTCTGTTAGGGCGCTGTCATGGCAAAACCCCAGAAGCGCTATGTCTGTCAGCAATGCGGATCGGTCTCGTCCAAATGGGCGGGGCAATGTGGCGATTGCGGCGACTGGAACACGCTGGTCGAGGATGCCGGGGCGGTCGTCACTCCGTTTTCGGCGCGGCATAACCTGCAAAGCGGCGGCCGGCCGATCCTGTTATCCGGCCTCGATAGCGACATCGCGCTACCCGATCGGCTGACGACCGGGATCGCCGAACTCGATCGCGCGCTAGGCGGCGGCTTCGTCGAGGGGTCGGCGACGTTGATCGGCGGCGATCCCGGCATCGGCAAGTCGACCCTGTTGTTGCAGGCCGCGGCGAAGCTGGCGCTGGCGGGCAAGGGCGTCGCCTATGTCTCAGGCGAGGAAGCGGCCGATCAGGTGCGGTTGCGGGCGCGCCGCCTCGGCCTTGGCAACGCGCCGGTGCAACTGGCGGCGGCGACGTCGGTCCGCGATATCCTGACGACGTTCGGCGGGGCGGCGGCACCCGATCTGCTCATCATCGATTCGATCCAGACGATGCACAGCGACCTGATCGAAGGGGCGCCGGGCACGGTCAGCCAGGTGCGGGCATCGTCGGGCGAACTCATCCGCTTCGCCAAGGAACGCGGCACGGCGGTGGTGCTGGTCGGCCATGTGACCAAGGACGGATCGATCGCCGGCCCGCGCGTGCTCGAACATATGGTCGACACGGTGCTGGCGTTCGAAGGCGAACGCAGCCACCAGTATCGCATCCTGCGCGCGGTCAAGAACCGCTTCGGCGGTACCGACGAAATCGGCGTCTTCGCGATGGAAAGCGAAGGGTTGTCCGAAATCTCGAACCCTTCGTCGCTGTTCCTGACCAGCCGTGACGAGAATGTCACCGGCACGGTGGTGTTCCCGGCGCTGGAGGGCACGCGGCCGGTACTGGTCGAGGTGCAGGCGCTGACCGTCCGACTGGCGTCGGGGGCCACGCCGCGCCGCGCCGTGGTCGGTTGGGATTCGGGTCGGCTGGCGATGATCCTCGCCGTGCTGGAGGCGCGGTGCGGTTTGGCGTTCGCGACCGCCGAGGTCTATCTGAACATCGCCGGCGGCTATCGGGTGACCGATCCCGCGGCCGATCTGGCGGTGGCGGCGGCGCTGGTCTCGGCCCTGTCCGAACGGCCGGTGCCGTCGGATGCGATCGTGTTCGGCGAAATCGCGCTGTCGGGCGAGGTACGGCCGGTGGCGCATGGCGCGCTGCGGTTGAAGGAGGCCGGAAAGCTCGGTTTCGGCCGGGCACTGGTACCGTCCTCGCAAAGCGCCGAAGGCGGCGCGGTGAAGCTGTCGGGCTTCAAGGATCTGCCGCGTTTCGTGGATCACATGCTGGGACGGTAAGCGCGTCTCCGCGCGAATTGCGCACGCAGGCGTAGTTTGACCCGCCCCAAATGAAAACGGCCCGGACAGTCGCCTGTCCGGGCCGGATTGCGCAACGCGTACGATGCGATCAGTTGTTGCCGACGACCGGGGTCGAGGCGACGATGCGCGGCTGATCGACGAACAGCGTCCAGAAGGTCGCGATTTCGCCGCGTGGGCCGGCGGTCACCTTGGCGAACGACGCCTTGGCTTCGGCGGCGTTGCCCGAACGGGCCTGCGCGATGCCGATGCGCGTGTTCACTTCGTCGGCATCGACGCCGCCCTTCTGCAGCGCCAGCTGATACAGCTCGATCGCCTTGGCGTTGTTGCCGGTCGCCAGATAGACGTTGCCGGCAGCGGCCGCCGCGCGGCCATTGGCACCCGCCTTGGCACGGGTTTCGAGCACGGTGACCGAACCATCGGCCTTGATCTGGGTCTGGGCGGTCGTCTTGATGCCGTTGAACACCGCTGCCGATGCCGGGATCTTGCCCAGCGCGCGACCTTCGTCGATCAGCGTGACGGTTTCATAGGGCAGGCCGATGTCCTGCGTAACCTGCGTATATTCGCGATAGTCGTTCTGGTCGGCCAGCGACTTGGTATCGCGCATCAGGCGAAGCACGTCGACACGCGCCTGATTGCCGAGCGTCGCACCGTTATTGTCGGCGCGGTCGCGGAACAGGATCAGCACCTTGCGCCAATTCGCCTGCGTCGGATATTCGGTCAGCTGACGACGCGCCCACTGGCCGGCCTCGGCCGAACGCTTCGACTTGTACAGCTGCGAGATCATATAGTCGTACCACTGCGACGGCACCGGCTGACCGGCGGCCTTCTTGGCGGCGATGACCTTTTCCATGTTCTGGACGCCGGCATCGATATTGCCGCCTTGAATCTCGATCTGGGCAAGGCGCAGGTCGAGATCGGGGTCCTTGTAGCCGGCCTGCTGCGCACGCTGGAAGAACTGCTTGGCAGCGTCACCCTGCTTGGCGTCGAGCGCGAGGACGCCGCGGTTGTAATACAGGCCACCGCGCTCTTCGGGCTTCAGCTTGGGGCTGGCGAGCAGCTCGTCGATCGCCGCGGCGAGGGCCGGGCGGTCGTTCTTCGCCTGTGCGGCCTGCACCTTGATCTGCGCGAGGAAATAGGCCTCGTCCTGATTGCCCGCGGTCGCTGCGGCCTGTGCGGCGGCGATCTGGGTATCGGCGGTCGCGAAGTCCTTCGCCTTGATCGCGGCGTCGGCGGCGAGCGCGGCGGTACGGAACGCTTCGCTGACCTGGATCTGCGGCGCGGCGGCGGCCGCTTCGTCCTTCTTGCGCTTCTGCGCGTCGGCCGGCGGGGCGACGACCAGGGTTGCACCCAGGCCGAGCATGGCGGCGAGGGCAGCCTTGGAAACGAACGTCATGCCGTGATCTCTCCCGAAACTGGTACCGGAGCAACGCCCGGCAGGCGCCGCCCCTGTATGTCCTATGACGCATCCGCACAAGCGGGCGCGCGCGTCGTCCGATGCCGGACACCGCGTGAACGCGCGTTGAACGGTTCGGCTCCCTGCCGCCCTTTGACGGCGGCTTTGCAGGCGGATAGGCGGCGGCGATGATCGCGATCCTTTCCCCCGCCAAGACGCTCGATTACGACAGCCCCCTGCCCGCCTTGCCGCAGCACAGCATGCCGCGCCTGCCCGATCAGACCGGACAGATCGCGCGCGGCGCGGCGCGGCTGGGGGCCGCCAAGCTGGCGAAGCTGATGAAGATTTCACCGAAACTGGCCGAACTGAACGCCAGGCGCTATCGCGCCTTCGCCGATGCGCCCGAACGGCCGGCGATGCTGGCCTTTGCCGGCGACGTCTATACCGGCTTCGATGCGAAGTCGCTGGAGGAACCGGGCTTTGCGTTCGCGCAGGATCATGTGCGGATCCTGTCGGGGCTGTACGGGCTGTTGCGGCCGCTCGACGCCATTCGGCCCTATCGGCTGGAAATGGGCACCCGCTGGGCACCCGGACGGTCGAGCGATCTCTACGGGTTCTGGGGCACCCGGATCGCGGCGCTGCTGGTCGACGACGTGGCGGCAAGCGGCGATGCGGTGGTGCTGAACCTCGCCAGCCAGGAATATTGGCATGCGGTCGCGGGGAAGCTGCCCGACGGGATTCGCGTGATCGACATAGACTTCCGCGAGGAAGGTCCCGACGGGCCGCGCTTCGTCAGCTTCCACGCAAAAAAGGCGCGGGGAATGATGGCGCGGTGGATGTGCGAACACTGCGTGACCGACGTCGATGCGATGCAGGGATTCGACAGCGACGGCTATCGCTTTGTGGGTGCCGAGGGCAATCGCTGGACCTTCGTGCGCGGTTAGGTGAATAGCGACAGGATCGCGAGGACGACCGACGATCCGGCGAGCGGGCCGATGAACATTACCAGCAGGAAAACGGCGATCGTGCCGATCATCACCCGTTCCTGCGGCGGGCTGAGCCGTGCGGGGGGGCGGGGCGGTTCGTAACCGTCGGGCGGTGGTGGCCATGCGTTGGAGTCGTAGAACATCGCCCCTCCCCCTCAACGGCGCGCCGCGACGACGATCGCGGCACTCGACAACAGGATCGCCGAAACCAGCGCCCCGATCGACAACAGACCGATCGGCGTGACCGACACTTCCACCTTCAACCGCAGCTTGCGGCCGGCGCGCAGCGTCAGAGCGGCGTGATTCGGATCGGTCATCCGCCTCACAACGCCGAAGTCGCGATTGTTATCCCGGGGCATGGCGAGCGTTGGGGAGAAACCGGGTGTCCTTCCCGCGCATTCGGGGAAGACGTGCGGCAGCTGCGCCTGCCGGTCCCGGCCGGTGCGGGGACGACGTCACGAACGGAAAGGCGCCCCCGCTACATGGCGGGGGCGCTCCCTCTCCTACCGCTTACGCGAGTTCGCGTGCCTTCGGTGCGGCATCGCGAACGCCGGCGTCGACCGCGTCGGCGAACTGCGCGAAATTGTGGTTGAACAGATCGACCAGCTTGGCAGCCGTGCGATCATAGGCATCGCCATCGGCCCAGGTCGACCGCGGGTCGAGGATCGCGCCGTCGACGCCCGGCACCGAAACCGGCACGTCGAACCCGAAATTGGGATCGGTGCGGAATTCGCCATCGGCCAGCGACCCGTCGAGCGCGGCGTTGAGCAGCGCGCGCGTCGCCTTGATCGGCATGCGGCGACCTTCGCCATATTGGCCGCCGGTCCAGCCGGTGTTGACCAGCCAGCACGCGACATTGCCCTTGGCGATACGTTCCTTCAGCAGATTGCCATAGACCGACGGGTGGCGCGGCATGAACGGTGCCCCGAAGCAGGTCGAGAAGACCGGTTCCGGCTCGGTCACGCCGATTTCGGTGCCGGCGACCTTCGACGTATAGCCCGACAGGAAGTGATACATCGCCTGATCGGGGGTCAGCCGCGCGATCGGCGGCAGGATGCCGAACGCGTCTGCGGTCAGCATCACCACGTTGCGCGGCGTTGGCCCCATATTGTCGGCCGACGCATTGGGGATGCAGTCGATCGGATAGGCCGCGCGCGAGTTTTCGGCGATGCTCGGATCGTCGAGGTCGAGCGTGCGGGTGTCGGGGTCCATGACCACGTTTTCGAGGACGGTGCCGAAACGCTTGGTCGTGGCGAAGATTTCCGGTTCGGCCTCGGCCGACAGGCGGATCATCTTGGCATAGCAGCCGCCTTCGAAATTGAAGACCGCCGTGTCCGACCAGCCATGTTCGTCGTCGCCGATCAACGTGCGGCTGGCATCGGCCGACAGCGTCGTCTTGCCGGTGCCCGACAGGCCGAAGAACACCGCCGTGTCGCCGTCCGGGCCGATATTGGCCGAACAGTGCATCGGCATCGTGCCGGTTTCGGGCAGCAGGAAGTTGAGCAGGCCGAACACCGACTTCTTCATTTCGCCGGCATATTGCGTGCCGCCGATCAGGATCAGCTTTTCGGTCATGCTGACCGCGATCACCGTCTCGCTGCGGCAGCCGTGACGCTCGGGATCGGCGCGGAAGGTCGGCAGGTCGATGATCGTGAAGTCGGGCACGAACCCGGCAAGGTCGGTGACGTCCGGACGCACCAGCATCGTGCGGATGAACAGGTTATGCCACGCCAGCGTGTTGATGACGCGCACCTTTACCCGGTGTTCGGGCTGCGATCCGCCATACAGGTCCTGCACGAACAGCGTCGGTTCGGTGGTCAGCTGTTCGAGGAAGTCCGCCTTCAGCGCGGCGAAATGTTCAGGGTTCATCGCGCGGTTGGTCTTGCCCCACCACACCGTTTCTTCGGTGATGGCGTCGCGGACCATGAACTTGTCCTGCGGGCTGCGGCCGGTATGCCGGCCGGTGGTGACGACCAGCGGGCCGTCCTTGGCCAGCCGCCCCTCGCCACGGGCCACCGCCTGTTCGACCAGCTGCGGCGTCTGCAGGTTCCAGTGCACATTGGCCCCGGTCTCGATCTCCATCGCAGCCAGTCCGTATTCCGGCGTCACGATCGCCATGCTGCCATTCTCCCTGTCGAATCACCGGCGGCGAACGCCCTGTCCGTCGCCTCGCTATGTGTTCGCTATGCTTCCCCTATGCTTGCCGACGCCGCGCGTCAAACGCGTTAAACATCCTTTTCGACGGTGCGTTGATTACCCGCGATCGAAACGGGAGGCCTGCTGATCTTTCCCAATTATATGACCATTTGACATTGCCGGGGGCATTGAGCCGAACGCCCCTTTCCCGTAACCCTGCCGATGATGCAGACGGACCCGATGCAATGACCGCGACGATCGCCCTGGTCGATGACGACCGCAACATTCTGACGTCCGTCTCGATCGCGTTGCAGACCGAGGGATTCGTCACGCGCGTCTATTCGGACGGCGAAGTGGCGTTGAAGGCGTTTGCCGAGAACCCGCCCGACCTCGCGGTCCTCGACATCAAGATGCCGCGGATGGACGGCCTCGAACTGCTCCGCCGGCTGCGCGAGCGCAGCCGGCTGCCGGTCATCTTCCTGACCAGCAAGGACGACGAGCTGGACGAGGCACTGGGCCTTGCCATGGGTGCCGACGATTATATCGCCAAGCCGTTTTCGCAACGGCTGCTGATCGCGCGCATCCGCGCCATCCTGCGCCGTGCCGAACCGGCCCAGCCGGGCGAAGCAGGCGGCACCGAGGGCGCGCAGCCGGTGCTGGAACGCGGGCGGCTGGCGATGGACCCGGCGCGGCACAAGGTGACGTGGCACGGCGAGAACGTGACGCTGACCGTCACCGAATTCCTGATCCTCGAAACGCTCGCCAGCCGTCCGGGCATCGTCAAGACCCGGAACCAGTTGATGGACGCCGCCTATCAGGACGACATCTATGTCGACGACCGCACCATCGACAGTCATATCAAGCGCCTGCGCCGCAAGTTCCGGCAAGTGGACAAGGACTTCGACGCGATCGAGACGTTATATGGCGCGGGGTATCGGTTCGCCGACGATTAGGGTGGGGAGCACAGGCGCGCCCCGCCTGCCCAGCCACTCGGTCGTACCCCCGCGCAGGCGGGGGTCCAGAGTTCCACCCGCCGACTGTTGTTCTGCCTGGATCTGGCCCCCCGCCTGCGCGGGGGTACGGCTGCGGCGTGCAGGAATGCCACATGTCCGACGCTGACCCCATCGACCGTCCGCCCGACGAAGGTGCGCTCTCGCTGCGCTGGTCGGGCCGGGTATCGCTCACCCCGCGCATCCTGTTCGTCAACATCTTCGCGCTCGCCCTGCTCGCGGGCGGGTTCTTCTACCTCGACAGCTACCGCGCGCGCATCGTCGATGGCCGGGTGGCGCAGGCCGAGCGCGAGGTGCGGCTGATCGCCGAGGCGCTGACGCTGTTGTCGCCCGACGAGCGCACCGACGAAATGGTCCATTTCGCGCGTAAATCGGGGCTGCGGCTGCGCATCTACGACCGGCGCGGCCGACTGGTCGCCGACAGCCGGCAGCTGGGCGTGCGCAATTTCCAGCTGCGCGATCCCGACAAGGATGGCTGGCAGCAGGATGCCGCCCGCGCGCTCGACGCGGTGATCGATACCGTGGTCCGCAACGATCGCGACCCGCTCTACCGCGAACGCGCGCCGGGTCGCGGCCTGCGCTGGCCCGATGTGGTGACGGTCCGCACCACCGGCGGCACCGCCGCGACCGTGTGGCGCGCGCCCGACCGGACGCCGGTCGTCACCGCCGCCGCGCCACTTCCTGAGGACCGGGTGCTGATGGCGACGGTCAACGCCCGCGACATTACCCAGACGGTGCGGACCGAACGCGCGCGGCTGAGCATGGTCCTTGCGGTCGCGGTGATCCTGTCGGTGCTGTTATCGCTGTTCCTCGCCCGCACCATCGTCCGCCCGATGCGGATGCTGGCGCGCGCCGCAATCCGGGTGCGGCTGGGCCGCGACCGCGAGGTCGTGGTGCCGCGCCTGCCCAGCCGCCGCGACGAGATCGGCATGCTCGCCCGCTCGCTGTCCGACATGACCGCTGCGTTGCGCAGCCGGATCGATGCGACCGAAGCCTTTGCCGCCGACGTCACCCATGAGCTGAAGAACCCGCTCGCCTCGCTGCGGTCGGCGGTCGACGGGCTGGCGACGGTCCGGGACCCCGACCTGCGCAACCAGTTGCTGGCGATCGTGCAGGACGACGTCCACCGGCTCGATCGCCTCATTACCGATATCTCCGATGCGTCGCGGCTCGACGGGCAATTGGCGCGGGCGAAGTTCGAGGATGTCGATCTGGCGGCGTTGATCGCGGCGCTGGTCGCCTACCGCGTCGATCGCGGCATCGACCGCGACGTGACGCTCCGCTTCGATCGCGACAGCGACGATCCGCTGGTGGTGCATGGCGAGGGTGCCCGGCTGGAACGGGTGTTCGCCAATCTGATCGACAACGCCATCTCCTTTTCCCCACCCGGCGGCGAGGTGCGGATCGGCGGCGGCAACGACGGCGATCTGGTCGAGATCGAGATCGTCGACGACGGCCCCGGCGTGCCCCCCGAACAGCGCGAGGCGGTGTTCCGCCGCTTCCATTCGGTCCGCCCCGGCGGCGAGGCGTTCGGCCAGCATTCGGGCCTCGGCCTTGCCATCGCCCGGACCATCGTCGAAGGGCATGGCGGTATGATCGCCGCCGAATCACGCCGCGACAGCCGCGAGGGCGCGCGCTTCGTCGTACAGCTGCCGATCGCCGGGGCATGAGCGAACCGCCGATCCACGCCGGTTGCGTCGCGATCCGCGGCGTCGGCGTGCTGATCGCCGGTCCGTCGGGATCGGGCAAGTCGGACCTCGCGCTGCGCCTGATCGAGCGCGGCGGGGTGCTGGTCAGCGACGATTACACCCTGCTCCATGTCGACGCCGGCACGCTCCACGCCACCGCGCCCGCGACCATCGCCGGCCGGATCGAGGTGCGTGGACTGGGCATCGTCGATCGCCCGACCATCGCCAGCATCCCCGTCGCGCTGTTCGTCGAGGCCGGCATCCCCGATCGCCTGCCCGAACCCATGACGCGGACACTCGCCGGCATCGCCATTCCCGCCTACAGACTGGCGTTGCTCGAAGCCTCGGCACCCGCCAAGATCGACCTCATGCTCGACAGGATTCTCCGATGATGCGCCATGCCGATATCCTGCTCATCACCGGCATGTCGGGGGCGGGCAAATCGACGGTGCTCAAGACGCTGGAGGACAGCGGCTGGGATATCGTCGACAATCTGCCGTTGCGCCTGCTCGGCAATCTGATCGCCGCCAGCCCCGCCGATGCCGAACGGCCGCTGGCGATCGGCATCGGCACCCGGACGCGGGGGTTCGACGCACAGCAGATCGTCGACCGCATTCGCGACCGCCCCGATCTGGGCGTCAGCGTACTGTTCCTCGACAGCGGCCAGGCCGAGCTGGAGCGCCGCTATAACGAAACGCGCCGCCGCCATCCCCTTGCCACCGATCGCACCGCCGCCGACGGGATCGAGCGCGAGCGCGAGGTGCTCGAACCGCTGCGGTCGTTCGCCAACCGGCTGCTCGACACCACCCATTTTTCGCGCAACGCCTTGGCCGAATGGGTGCGCGAGACGTTCGCCGCGCCGGGCAGCGCCGATCCGGTGCTGTCGGTCTATTCGTTCGGGTTCGCGCGCGGCGCGCCGCGCAACGCCGATATCGTGCTCGACATGCGGTTCCTGCGCAATCCGCACTGGGACCCGGTGCTGCGGCCGGGCACCGGTCTCGATGCCGATGTCGCCGCCTATGTGCAGGCCGATCCCGCCTATGACGCCGCCATCGCCTCGTTCGAAACGATGCTGGCGACGCTGCTGCCGCGCTACAGGGCGGAGGGCAAATCCTATGTCACCATCGCGTTCGGGTGTACCGGCGGGAGACACCGGTCGGTCCATGTCGCCGAACGCATGGGGGCATGGTTGCGCGAGCAGGGTTTTTCGCCCACGATAGAACATCGCGATCTCGGCACCGCGCCGCAGGACTCGCTGGAAGGCGCACGGCGCGCGCCATGACGGATGTAGGAACGACGACGAACATGATCGGGTTGGTTTTGGTGACGCATGGTCGTCTTGCCCAGGAGTTCGTCGTTGCGATGGAACATGTCGTCGGCCCGCAGGAGCGGGTGGAGACGGTGTGTATCGATCCCGACGACGATATGGAGGAACGCCGCGCCGATATCGCGACCGCGATCGCCGCGGTCGATGCCGGACAGGGCGTGATCGTGCTGACCGACCTGTTCGGCGGTACGCCCAGCAACCTCGCGATCTCGCTGATGGAAACCGGCCGGATCGAGGTGATCGCCGGGATCAACCTGCCGATGCTGATCCGGCTGGGCGGCGCGCGCAAGGCGATGAAGGTCGCCGAAGCCGTCGCCGCCGCGCGCGAGGCGGGCCGCAAATATATCTCGGTCGCCAGCGAGGTTCTGGGGGAAGCAGCGGCATGACGATTACGCGGACCGTCCAGATCACCAACCGTCGCGGCCTGCATGCCCGCGCCTCCGCCAAGTTCGTGACGATGGCCGCCGCGCAACCGGTGGAGGTGAGCGTCGAAAAGGACGGCTCGTGCGTCACCGGCACGTCGATCATGGGTCTGATGATGCTGGGCGCAGCCAAGGGCGACCATATCACGATCAGCGCATCGGGCGACGGTGCCGAGACGGTGGTCGGACAACTCGCGCAACTGGTCGAGGATCGCTTCGGCGAGGATTGAGGGGAGGTTCGGTTCCCGCTTCGTCACCCCGGACTTGATCCGCGGTGACGAAGTGTTTGGAACGACGGTCCTGCTTCCCAAGTTTTTAGGGGTGGCCCCACCCCCGCCCCGGCCATAGGCCGAACCCCATGACCCACCCCGCCCTCACCGCCCTGACCGACAAGGAAAAGCAGACGCTGCGCCTGATCGTGCGCGGCCATGATGCGAAATCGGTCGCGGTGGCGCTCGGCCTGTCGGTCCACACCATCAACGAACGGCTGCGCGACGCACGGCGCAAGCTGGCGGTGTCGAGCAGTCGCGAGGCGGCACGGATGCTGTTCGAAGCCGAGGGCGCGGCCCCCGAAAATCTGGGGGAAATGAGAAACGGGGACGACGCGAGCGACCGCACCGCCGATGTCGCTGCCACGCCGGACGACGGCGCGGGGCCGGCACGTCGCCTGCCCCGGTTTCTGATCGGAGCGATCGTCATGACCCTGGCACTCGGCCTGCTGGCCTTCACCCTGTTGCCGACCACGATGCAGGCACCGCCACCTGCGACCACCGCCCCCGTGACCGCAGCACCCGATGCCGCGCGCGCCTTTCTCGAACTGGTCGATCAGGGGCGGTGGAGCGACAGCTATCGCCGGTTCGGCGTCGCGTTCCGCAAGCTCAACACCGAACAGGTCTGGACCGATGTGTCGAAAAAGGTGCGCGTGCCGCTCGGCGCGGTCGTGTCGCGGACGTTCATCGGGCAGGAGAATGTTCCCGCCCCGCCATCGGGCTATGAAATGCTCAAGTTCCGCACCCGCTTCGCCAATGGCGGCGAACTGGTCGAGACGGTGACGCTCGATCAGGAAGCGGCGGAGTGGAAGGTGGTCGGCATTACCGTCGGCTGATCCGTCTCCGGTGGTCGGCCCCGAACCTGAGAAACGGCGTCGCACCGGATTCGATCCGGGGCGGCATCACCCTCACGCCCGCAACCGCCGCTCTTCCTCGATCATGTAATCCCGCGTCAGCGGCAATGCCCAGCGGTCGCGGGTCAGCTGCACCTGGTAGTTAACCATGCCGCCATGGCGGAACGCCGCCGCCGCGCCGGCGAGGTAGAAGGTCCACATGCGGTAGAATTTTTCGTCGTACAACGCGACGATCTGATCCTTCGCCGCGACCGTGCGCGCATACCAGTGATCGATGGTCAGCGCATAATGGACGCGCAGCACCTCGATATCGCTCGCGATCAGCTTGGTCCCTTCATAACCGCGCACGATCTCCGACAGCGCGGGGTTATAGCCGCCGGGGAAGACATATTTGGTCGTGAAGGTATCGGTCACGCCCGGCACGCCCATCCGGCCGATGGTGTGGACCAGCATGACGCCGTCATCGGTCAGCAACTCGCGGCATTTGCGGAAGAAGGTGCCATATTGCGGCGGGCCGACATGCTCGAACATGCCGACCGATACGATCCGGTCGAACCGGCCGGTGACGTCGCGATAATCGATCAGCTCGAACTTCACCTTGTCGGCGACGCCGGCGGCTTCGGCGCGACGGCGGGCGACCTTGATCTGCTCTTCGGACAGGGTCACGCCCAGCACTTCGGCCCCAGTCTTTTCGTGCAGGTACAGCGCCATCCCGCCCCAGCCGCAGCCGATGTCGAGCACGCGCATCCCCGGCCGGATCGCCAGTTTCGCGGCGATATGCGCCTTCTTGTCGGCCTGCGCCTGTTCGAGGCCATTGTCGGCATCGGTGAAATAGGCACAGCTATATTGCAGGTCGGTGTCGAGGAAGAGCGCGTAGAGCCGGTCGGACAGGTCGTAATGGTGCGCGACGTTGCGTTTCGACCGGCGCGCCATGTTGACCCGGTCGATGCGGTGGCGGACGGCATCGAACAGACGGATCGGCAGCGATGGCCGCAACCCGCCGCCCCGGCCCCATGGCGTGTTGCCGGTCAGCAATTCGACCAGATCGCGAATATCGCCGCGATCGATGACCAGTTCGCCGTCCATGAACGCCTCCGCCGCACCCAATGCCGGATGGCGGACGATGCGGCCGGCGACGCCCGGCTTGGTGAAGCGGATCGCGACATCGGGAAAGGCCGGATCGGGTGTACCGAATTGGACGGTACGGCCATCGGCGTGGGTCAGGGAAAACGTACCGCGACGAACCGTGCGGGCGAGAAACGTATCGATCAATGCCATGAACGGCCCGTTAGGGGCCGAATGTGGCAAGTCATGGGCGACATATCTGAATCTTGACTGCCCTGTTCGCATCCTCCCCGGCACGGGGAGGGGGACCATGCGCAGCATGGTGGAGGGGGATGTCGGCAACCGAAACCGTTGCGCCGCGCGGACACCCCCCTCCACCGTCCTACGGACGGTCCCCCTCCCCACATTGTGGGGAGGATTGGCTTGGGCTACACGCCCGCCATGCTCTCCCGCCTGCGCGATCGCCCATGGACCACCGCGCTGCTGATCGGCGTGGCGGCGCAATTGCTGTTCGCCTGGGCGCTGGGCCGGCCGGGCAAGCTGTCGTTCGACGAAGTCCATTACGTCCCCGCCGCGCGGACGCTGCTGACGCTTGCCTATCCCGCCAATCCCGAACATCCGCTGGTCGCCAAGGAACTGATCGCGGCTGGCATCCTGCTGCTCGGCGACAATCCGTGGGGCTGGCGGATCATGGGGACGCTGGCGGGCACCGCGACGGTGCTCGGCGTCTTCGCCATCCTGCAACTGCTGTTCCGGCGGACGCATGTCTCCGCGTTCGGCGCGGCGCTGGCGATGCTGAACCAGACGCTGCTGGTCGAGGCGCGGACGGCGATGCTGGAGGTGTATCTCGGCGCGTTCGTGACGCTCGCCATCGCCGCGCTGCTGTGGTCAATGCGCGGTCGGCCGGCGCTGCGGCTGACGCTGGCCGCCTTGCTGTTCGGGCTGGCGGTCGGGGTGAAATGGGCGGCGGTGCCCTATGTCGCGGGGGCCGGACTGCTGCTGATCTGGGGCAAGACCGGCAAGCGCGATTACTGGCCGGGCCTGCCGCTGATCGCGGCACTGGCGATCCTCGGCGCGGTCAGCATCGCCACCTATTTCGCGACCTTTGCCCCGGCCTTCTTCTACGCGTCCGAGCCGCTGACCCTCGCCCGGCTGCTGCCGTTCCAATGGGATATGTACGAACGCCAGACACAGGTGCTGGCGGCGCATCCCTATCAATCGAGCTGGTGGACCTGGCCGCTGCTCGCCCGGCCGATCTGGTATTTCTACGAACCCGATGCGGGCGTGCAGCGCGGCGTGCTGCTGCTCGGCAATCCCGCGATCATGTGGGGCGGGTTGCTGGCGGTCGCGGTGTGCCTGCGGACCGCGTGGAAGCGGCGGGCGCCGGCGTTGTTCGGGGTCGGGCTGCTATGGGTCGGATCGCTGGCGGTATGGGCGGTGATCCCCAAATCGCTCGGCTTCTATTATTACTATCACCTGTCGAGCATTTGGCTGTGCCTCGCGCTCGCCGCCGCTTTCCACGCCCATGCCAAAGGTCGCCTCGCCCGCGCCGACGAATGGTTCGCGCTGCCGGCGATCCTGTTGTTCGTCTATTTCTACCCGATCCTTTCCGCCGCCCCGCTGTCAGGGCCGCAGGCGTTCAATCGCTGGATGTGGCTCGATAGCTGGCGGTAGATTGGTTCACGCGGAGGCGGCGAAGAAGAAAGTGTTTTGTCGCGCAGAGGCGCAAAGGACGCAGAGGGGTTGCATCCGCCGCGACAGCGGCGCTCCATTCCAATGGTCAAGAAGGTAACGTGTCCCGATCGCAACCTCTTCGCGTCCTTTGCGCCTTTGCGCGACAAAACACTTTCTCTGCGCCTCCGCGCCTCCGCGTGAAAACCGTTCAGGCGGAACGCTTCCGCCCATACCGCCCCCACGTAAAGCGCGACGACAGCGCGAAATTCCACACCGCGCCGACCGCGATCCCCGCCAGCGCCGGCAGCGCCCACGCCCCGCCCCGCACGTCGTACAGGAACGCCGCCAGCCCGACATTGGCCACCGCCCCCACCGAACACACCGCGCAGAACGACACCCAGCCGTCGAACAGCGCCCGCACCCCGCGCAGCCGCCGGTCGCGATAGGTCAGGTGGTTGTTCAGAAAGAAGTTGAACGTCATCGCGACCATCGTCGCGACGATCGTCGCCATCACGAACCCGCCGCCCAGTTCGAGCAACAGTCCCAGCGCCGCCAGATGCACGATCGCCCCCGCCGCGCCGATCGCGGAGAACATGACGAACCGTACCGGCACCACCCGCCCGAACATCCGGTCGTACAACGCGATCAGATATTCGAGCGCGACGACATGGTCGAGCTTGCTCTCCCCCACCGCCCGCGTGCGGAACACATAGGGCAATTCGACGAAGCGCAACGGCACCGGCGCGGCGGTCAGGATGTCGAGCAGGATCTTGAACCCGATCCCCGACAGGCGCGGCGCGACGCCCCGCACCACATCGCTGCGGATCATGAAGAACCCGCTCATCGGATCGGACAGATCGGCCTTCAGCACCCGCCGCGACAGCCGGGTGGCCAGCGCCGATTTGGCGACGCGATCGGCATCCCACGCGCCGGTCCCGCCGCCGTCGACGAAGCGCGATCCGATCACCAGATCGAGCGCCGGATCACCCGCCAGCGCCGCCACCATGCGCGGCAACAACGCCTCGTCATGTTGCAGGTCGCCATCGATCACCGCGACCAGCGGCGCGGCGGTGGCGCACATCCCCTCGATACACGCCGTCGACAGCCCGCGCCGGCCGATCCGTTGCAGCACGCGGATGCGCGGGTCGCGGCGGGCGATCGCCCGCACGACATCGGCGGTGCCATCGGGGCTGTCGTCGTCGACGAAGATCGCCTCCCACGCATACCCCGCCAGTGCCGTGTCGAGCGCCGCGACCAGCAACGGCACGTTGCCGCGTTCGTTGAAGACGGGCACGACGATGGCGAGGTCGAGCGGGGTCATATCCCCCTTACCGTACCCCCGCGCAGGCGGGGGGCCAGAGCCACCGGCGATGCCGTTCGTTACCCTGGATCCCCGCCTGCGCGGGGATACGATAGCCAGCATAATTCACAACGCCGCCAACACCACGTCCGTCATCTCCCTGGTCGTGGCACGCCCCCCCAGATCGGGCGTGCGGTGCCCCGCGACCAGCGCCGCCGTCACCGCCGCCTCGATCCGGTCGGCCGCATCGGCCATATCCAGCGAATGGCGCAGCATCATCGCCGCCGACAGGATCGTCGCCAGCGGGTTCGCCTTGCCCTGCCCGGCGATATCGGGCGCGGAGCCATGGATCGGCTCGTACAGCCCCTTGCTATCCTGATTGATCGCCGCCGACGGCAGCATCCCGATCGATCCGGCGCACATGCTCGCCTGATCCGACAGGATATCGCCGAACAGGTTGCCGGTGACGATCACGTCGAACTGCCCGGGATTGCGCACCAGCTGCATCGCGGCATTGTCGACATACATATGGGTCAGCGCGACATCGGGATAGTCGGCCGACACCTCGATCACCACGTCGCGCCACAACTGCGAGGTTTCGAGGACGTTCGCCTTGTCGACCGAACACAGCCGGTGGTTGCGGGTCCGTGCGGTGTCGAACGCGACGCGGGCGATGCGCGCGACCTCGCCTTCGTCATAGCGCATCAGGTCATGGCCCTCGCGCAGGCCGTCGGCGGTCGTGCCGCGCCCCTTCTGCCCAAAATAGACGTCGCCGGTCAGCTCGCGCACGATCACCATGTCGATGGCGGCGGCGACTTCGGGACGCAGCGCGGACGCATCCTCCAGCCCCGCGAACAGCTTGGCCGGGCGCAGATTGGCGAACAGCCCCAATGCCTTGCGCAGGCCGAGGATCGCCTGTTCAGGGCGATGCTCGCGCGCGACATTGTCGAATTCCGGGTCGCCGACCGCACCAAACAGGACCGCATCGGCACGCTTCGCCAGATCGAGCGTCGCTGGCGGCAGCGGATGGCCATGCGCGCGATAGGCGGCACCACCGACCGGCGCTTCCTCGAACGTCAGCCCCAGATCGAGCGCGTCGAGCACCCGCCGCGCCGCCGCCACCACTTCCGGTCCGATCCCGTCGCCGGGCAGTATCGCGATCAAGGCCATTGCGTCATTCCCGTTTCGCGCACGAACATTGCGCGGCTCCATCGGCAAAAGCCCCTGCCCCAAGCCGGGCGGGTCACGCAACCGTCCTTTTCAGTCGTTCGACCATCCGTTCCCGCGCGGCGAGGATGTCCTGCCCCCTGCCCCCCAGCAGGTCGCGGGTCAGGAAATGGCCCGACAGCGCCAGCCCCTCGAACGCCGCGTCCCAGTCCGCCGGCCCGCCCTCGGCCAGAAACGCGGGCAGTGCCAGCAACCGATGCTCCAGCCCAACCGCCGCCGCGCGCGACACCGCCCCGCCACTCCTGGGGCTGACATGGGTCAGGTCGTCGCGCGCGCCGGTCGCGACACATTCGTCGAGCGCCAGCCCGAATCCCAGTTCGGACAGGATCAGCAACTCGGTCCGCACCAGCGCGCCGATCCACGCCCGCGCCGCCGGTGCCGCGGCGATCGCCGCGAACAGCCCGTCGAGCGCGGCATGGATGCGCGGATAGGCCTGCGCCTCGGGCAGCGCATAGGCGGTCAGCGCACACATCCAGTCGATCGCCGCCGCCGGCACCGGTTCGCCGAACAACGGCGCGCGGCTCTCGACCAGTTCGACGGTCAGCGCCGCCAACTGCGTATCGGTCCGCGCCCGCCAGTCGCCGCGGATCAGATTGCCCGGCTGCAACACCGGCCGGATCGCCCGGCTCCGCCCGCCGCGCACATAGCCGGGCTGGACGCCCGCCTCGGCGGTCAGCGCGCGAACGACCGCGCCATGCTCGCCATGCGCGCGAGCGGAGAGAAGGATGGCGGTGGTGTTCAGGTGCATGGCGTTGGTTTAGCGGGAATTGGCAAATACACCGAGCCGCGCCCTCAATTTCCGTTCGTTGGTTCCAGCAGCGCATCCGCGCTATCGACCGGCGGCAGATTCTCGACGGTACGATCCCGCCGAACGCGAAATCGGCCGCTGCCATAGCCTGAACCACTGCCCGTAGTTTCTACTGTGTAAGTCATTCCGACGCGAAGCGGCTTCGCCGCCACTCCGGGCGGAAGAAACGGCTTTCCTGTCAGCGTCTGGCCATACAGGATCGGGAACTGGTTCCAGCACTCACCAACATCCGTATTTTTCGACCAAACGACAACGTTTTCAACGAGTTGAAGATCATCCTCTTGGTTAGGAATGGCCGCCGGTCCGGTTTCGGCTGAAACCATGATACTCCTTATACAATCAGCGTTTCGCTGGGACGCCGGGTCGACGACGAACGCGAGCCTTCCGGCGATCACTACGGCTTGGAGATGATATGCGTAGGAACATCCCGTAAGCGATAGGAGCAGGGCAGAACAAACGCTCCACTGTCCATGACGGGTCAAAGCGGTCCGCTCCCCGCAGATTTGAACGAGGCACTCAATTCAAAACATTCCGTACAGCGTACACATCGCTCAGAGACTTTCCTACCGGGTCTGAAGCAGGATATCGTGCGCTGGTTCTTTTATATTGTCGATCCACACGCAGCGTTTGGCTCCGAAAGCCTGCACAACCAGCGAGTTGCGCGAGTGTGACTTTTGTGACCTTTGACCCGCGCTACCCCCGCCGAACCCTCGACAACATCGGCCCGACCAACGGCCAGTCCCGCGCCCGCTTCACCCGCGCAACCGCGCCATCGAACGCCTGCAACGCCCGCACCGTCGCGCGATTGGCCCGGCTGTCCCGCAACAACAACAAGTCCACGCACGCCATCCCGCCGGTCGCGAATTGCCGCTTATGCTGCCCTTCCCCCTCGGTAAAATCGAACCGCAGCGCCGCCGGCTCCGCAAACAACGTCCGGAACGCCTCCAGATGCAACACGCTGCCCGGTGACCATTCGCCCCACGACGGATCATGCCCGACATAGTCGTACCGCACGTCGCCGCCCGTCATCGGGCAATAGAGGTAGGCGATCGGCGTGCCGCCCACGAACAACAGCCAGCCGAACGCCTCGCCCCGCGCGCCCTTGCCCTGCATCACCGCACGAAACGGAATGTCACCGGGCAGCCCCGCGCCGAGCAGCTTTTCCTGATAGGTCCGCGCCGCGACCGTCCGCGCCAGCCCGTGAAACTCGGCCAGTTCCTGCGCGGTGCGATAGGTCCGCACGTCGAGCGTGCCTTCATTCGCCTCGGCCAGCTTCTTGCGCTTGCGCTTCAAACTCGACCGCGCATTGCCCGACAGCCCCGCGAACCATGCGTCGAACCCGATCGTCAGGTCGGTGTGATAGCGGGTATATTGCTGCCGGACGAACACGATCCCGGCATTCGGCAAGACCGCCGGCATCAACGGTTCGGGCAGCGAGGTCACCGACCAGCCGTCTGCCCCCCTGGGCAACGGTGGCAGCACCGGCACCGCGCCCGCCAGCACGTCGCGCAATTCCAGCGGCACCCGCACCAGCCGCCGCCGCACCGAAAACAGCGTCCGCGCCCCGATCTGGAACTTGATCGGCCAAGGCTGGACCTGCGTCATGCCGCGCGTTCCTCGATCAGGTTCGACCATAGCTGTTCGACCTGCCGCCACCGCGTCCTGAACGCACTGGCCGGCAGCGGCCGGTCGTCCTGCCCCAGCCGCAGCGGCGGACGGTCGCGGAAATGGGTCGTCGGCAGGCGATCGGCATGGGCGGCCAGCGTGCGGCACAGTGTTTCGAACCGGCGGACATGGATGCGGTTGGCGCGCGTGCCCGCGCGGTTGGCCAGTTCAAAGCCATGGCTGACGATCGTCACCGCCGCATGGGCCTCCGCGGCGGCATGGACCAGCGCGGCGCGCATCTCCGCCGCCGACAGCGCGCAGATCTGGAAATGCCGCCGCCCGCCGCCGGGCATCGCGATCGTCGTCACCGGCACCTCGATCAGCCCGCGATGCTCGGCCGGCGCGATCCGATCGGGCGACAGGGCGATCATGCTCGGCCACGGATGGTGCGCGCCATTATGGCTGCTGTCATAGGCAAAGCCGAGCGCCGCCAGCGCATCCAGCGTCACGTCGTTCGCGCTATAGCTGCCCGCGCGGAACGCGACCGGATCGGCCGCACCGGCGGCCCGCAACAGGTCGCGCGCCTCGCCCAGCAAGTCCTGCTGCTCCTGTCGCGACAGGTCGACTAGTTCGAACACGTGCGCGCGGCTCCGATCCGCCAGCGCCGCCCGCGCCCAGTTGGGGTGGAGATGCAGTTGCACCTCCTGCCCCGCCGACAGGATCGCCTCGACGGTCGGCGCGATCGCCGCCATGCCATAGAGCCGCGCGGGCAGCGGATCGACGAAGAAGCACGCCTTCAACCCATGCGCCCGCAGCCGTTCGAGCTGCCACGTCACCCCGACCCCGGCGGGTTCGAGCGAACGCTGCACCACCATGTCGGCCGGCAGAGCGGCGGCATGGTGCCGCCACATCAATTCGGTATCGATCGTCAGGAAGACGGGGGTCGTCATGGTCCTGTCCTGCCCGCTGCGCGTAAACAACCGGTGAAACACCGGCCGCCTTCGACAAGGTCGGGACCTATCATACTAAGCGGTCGGCGGCGAACCGGCCCAGTCGTTCCACTCGGCGATCGCCGCCGCGCTTTCCGACCGCTGCACCGCCCGACCGGCCTCCTCGATCGCGCGCGCCAGCGCCGCGTGACAGAGGGCGGCGACATCGATCCCCGCCGCGCGCGCCTGCGCCAGCAACGCCGCGTCGATCGCGACGGGTTCAGCGGCTGTGGAAATAGTCATAGACCCCCTGCGCCATCGCCTTGCTGACGCCGGGTGCCTTTTGCAGATCGGCGAGGCTGGCGTTGCGCACCGCGCGCGCCGTGCCGAAATGCATCAGCAGCGCCTTTTTCCGCGCCGGCCCGATGCCGGGCACCTCGTCGAGCGGGCTGACGCCGATCGCCTTCGACCGTTTGTCGCGATGCGCGCCGATGACGAAGCGGTGCACCTCGTCGCGCAACCGCTGGAGATAGAACAGCACCGGCGAATTGACCGGCAGCGTCAGTTCGCGCCCGTCCATCAGGTGGAACACCTCACGCCCGTCGCGGCCATGATGCGGCCCCTTCGCCACGCCGACCATGCACACATCCTCGATGCCCAGATCCTCCAGCACCGCCTTCGCCGCACTCAACTGCCCCTTGCCGCCGTCGATCAGCACCAGATCGGGCCAGCCATTGCCGTCACGATCGGTCTCCCGGTCGGGATTTTCCTCCTGCGCGCGGGCGAAGCGGCGGGTCAGCACCTCCTTCATCATCGCGAAGTCGTCGTTGGTCTGCGCCTGCTTGATGTTGAACTTGCGATACTGGCCCTTGCGGAACCCCTCCGGCCCGGCGACGACCATCGCGCCCAGCGCATTCGTCCCCTGGATATGGCTGTTGTCATAGACCTCGATCCGGTCGGGCGGCCCTTCCAGTTCGAACAGTTCGGCGACCTCGCGCAGCAGCCGCGCCTGCGTCGTCGACTCCGCATTGCGCCGCTGCAACGCTTCGTCGGCATTGCGCTTCGCCTGATCGAGCAGCCGCCGCCGCACGCCGCGCTGCGGCACCGACAGCGCGACCTTGAACCCGGCACGCTCGGCCATCGCCTCGGCCAACACCTCGCCCTCCGCCAGTTCGCGGTCGACGAACACGTTGCGCGGTGGCGGCACCTCTTCATAAAACTGCATCAGGAACGCCGACAGCACCTCGTCCTCGGGCACCTCGTTGGTATGCGCGGGGAAGAAGCTGCGATGTCCCCAATTCTGCCCGCCCCGGATAAAGAACGCCTGGATGCCGATCACCCCCTCCAGACACGCCATCGCGAACACATCGGCATCGCCGACGCCGTCCGCGTTGATCGCCTGCGACCCCTGAATGAACGTCAGCGCCTTCAACCGGTCGCGCAGCACCGCGGCCAGTTCGAAGTCCATCGCCTCGGCCGCCGCCTGCATCTGCACGCCCAGCTTCGCCTGCACCTTGGTCGACTTGCCGCCGAGAAAGTCCTTCGCATCGCCGATCAGTTCGGCATAGGCGGCCTGATCGATCCGCCCGACGCACGGGGCCGAACACCGCTTGATCTGGTACAGCAGGCACGGCCGGTCGCGCGTCTTGAAGAAACCGTCGGTACATGACCGCAACAGGAACAGCTTCTGCAGCGCGTTCAGCGTCTGCGTCACCGAACCGGCGCTGGCAAAGGGGCCGTAATACTCGCCCTTCGCCCGCCGCGCGCCACGGTGCTTGCTGATGCGCGGAAAGTCGTGATCGGCGCGCAGCAGGATGAACGGGAACGACTTGTCGTCGCGCAACAGCACATTGTACGGCGGACGATAGCGTTTGATGAGTTGCGCTTCGAGCAGCAGCGCCTCGGCCTCGTTGTTGGTCGTCACGATCGTCATCGACCGCGTCTGCGCGACCATGCGCTGCAACCGCTTCGTCAGCCGCGACACCTGCGTATAATTGGCGACGCGGTTCTTCAGCGCCCGCGCCTTGCCGACATACAGCACCTCACCGCGCGCATCCTGCATCCGGTACACGCCCGGCCGCACCGGCAGCGTCGCCAGCACGTTGCGGATCGCGGCGACGCCGGCATCGATATCCGGCGCGTCCGACCCGCGCACGGTGAAGCTGGCCTTGTCCTCGTTGAAGCGATTGGGGGCATTGGGCGTTTCCGACATCGTCCCCGATTTAGGGGGTGCGTGGCGGTTGCGCCAGACGGCGGCGAGCCGAACCGCTCCATTCGTCGTCGCCGCCGCGGGGGAAGGACGCAGGAGAACAAGGGCGCAAAAGTCCGTTGGGCCGGCGCTACGTCCTACCCCACCCGCGCCGCCGCGATGATCCGCAATCCGCGCACCGCATCGGCCGGATCGACCGGCACCTCGCCCCCGCCGCGCACCGCATCGCGCATCGCCCGGTAAAAGCCGCGCCAGTCGCCCGCTTCCGACCGGACCGGCCGCGATAGGCCCTCACCATCGGTCAGCACGCCCCATTGCGCATCGGGTTCGATGCCATAGCCGCTGTCGGTCGGCATCCCGCCCGCGCGCAGCACCGCCTCCTGCGGATCGATGCCGTATTTGACGAAGCTGCCTCTGGTCCCGTGCAGCGCGAAGCGGGGGCGTGGTGCCGCGACCAGCGACGCCGACCCGATCGTCACCCGCCGCGCGCCATAGCGCAGGACGATCTCGAAATAATCGTCGACGCCGGCCTGCGCCCGCTGCGCCGTCACGTCGCCCGCCACCGCATCGGGCATGCCGAACAGGTGGATCGCGTGATCGATCATGTGCGGCCCCAGATCGTTGAGCAGCCCGCTGCCCGGCCCGCCTTCCTCGCGCCAACCCGGCTTGATCGCCGGGCGGAACCGGTCCCAGCGGAACTCGGCCAGCATCACCTCGCCCAGCGCATCCTCGCGCAGCAACCGCGCGACCGTCAGGAAATCGCTGTCCCAACGGCGATTGTGGAACACGCTCAGCAACCGCCCCGCCCCGCGGGCCAGCTGCGCCAGCGCCACCGCATCGGCATCGTCGGTGGCCAGCGGCTTGTCGACCACGACATGCCGCCCCGCCGCCAGTGCCGCCTGTGCCAGCGGCGCATGGCTGTCGTTCGGCGTGGCGATCACCACCAGGTCGAGGCTGTCGTCCTCGATCAGCGCCTGCGGATCGTCATGACGCGTCGCCGCCGGAAACCGGTCGGTCGGCCGCGACGTGGCGATCGCGGCCAATTCCATGCCCTCGACGGTCGCGATCAGCGGCGCATGGAACGACGCCCCGGCAAGGCCGAACCCGATCAGGCCGACGCGCACCATCTCAGCCCAGCTTCGTCAGCTCGGCGGCGACCTTCGCCACCTGCGCATCGGTGATCGCGCCATTGGCATAGGGCTGGACCTGCTTCAGGCTCATGCCCTTGAACGACGCATAGGCTTCGTGCGCCAGCATCCCCGGAAAGGTCGCCTCGAGGATCGCCTTGCCCTTCGGATCGGCGGCGATCGTTTCGATGCTGCTGTCGATGGTCAGTTTGGCGGCGGCCGGCGCGGCAGGGCCGGGTGCAGCGGCCGGCGCGGTCTGGGCGGTGGCGGCGATCGGCATCGCCAGCAATGCGGCGGTAAGGAGCAGTTTCATCGGCAATCTCTCCACGGGCCTGTTCGCCCGGACCGGAACGTAGCGCCCCACCCGCCCCGCGCCAAGCGGGATAGGTCGATGGATCCCGAGCCATGCCAAGGCGAGAGCCACGCCCATCGCCCACAACCCCTGACACCCCCTTACAACCCTGACACCCGGCACCCTGTCACCCCGTCACCCCGTCACCCCGTCACCCCGGGCTTGACCCGGGTCTGAGTTCACAAACGAAGTGCAACACCTGAGACAGGTGCTGCCATGTCCATCTACCGTCAGTTATCGCTCGAGGAACGGTGTTCGATTGCCCGGCTTC
>NZ_LMJZ01000021.1:0-359 GCF_001421155.1 Sphingomonas sp. Leaf5
GGGACTGTTTACACGAGGCGCGTTTTGGATTCTTCTGTGTTCCTTTGATTTGGGACGGGGAGGATAGGATGCGTTGTCCAGCGTGCGAGGGGACCGACCTTATCAAGCGGGGCCGCAAGTCGGGCAATCAGCGCTATGTGTGCCGGGCCTGCGGTCGATACTGCACCGACAGCCAGCCCAGGTTCAGTGCCGRGACGAAAGCCCTGGCGATCGAGATGTACATGAACGGCATGGGCATCCGGGCGATCGGCCGTGTGCTGGGTGCATCGCCGGCGGGGGTCCTCAAATGGATCCGCAAGGAGCATGCGACGCTGCAGGTCAAACTTGCGCAAGCCGCTCCGGTCGACACCGGGGAGGCT